>NZ_JAPEIB010000022.1:0-69878 GCF_028823735.1 Algoriphagus sp. NF | reverse complement strand
GTATTAGGCCTGCCGCTAGCGTTCATCCTGAGCCAGGATCAAACTCTCCATTGTATAGTAACCTAATGTACGACCCTCGCGGGCCGCCCTGTCTTTCTTGTTTTGGCTTTTTCTTGCTGTACAACATTTCAAAGAACTTCTCCGGCCTTCTTGAAGACCGGCTTGTCCAGATCCGCGGCTACCCGTTGATCCGCTCAAAAAAAAGACGCTTTCCGTCCCTCTTTGGCTTGTTTTTCTGCTTTCGTTTCCGGCGCTTCTGCCGGCTGTCTGTCCCGCTTTCGCCGAACAGGACTGCAAAGGTAAGAACTTTTATTTTCCCGGCAATATCTGGTGAAAAATAATTTGAAAATCTTTTTTCCAGTATCCCCGATGCCCTATCCCCGCTTTTCAATTCCCCCGGCGCCTTCCGCGCTTTCGGGAGGACAAATATCGCAGGATTTTATTTCTTAACAAATCACAACCGCAACCTTTTTTTACTTTGTCAAGTAAGTGGTTGATTTTGAATCAGAAACTCTTGAAAAAAATTTTCCCCTCTCAAAAGCTAGTTTCAAGAGGGGAAATTTTGAATGGCTTTTATAATTACAACTTCTTCAAAATAATATTTCGCCAATAGACTTTTATACCTCCACCATCATGGATTTGGAGTAAAACACCTCCTTTTCCTTCGCCTATTTTGGGATCTGAGAAATTCACCATCTCTACACCATTCAAATAAGAGGTAACATTATCTCCTTTGACGACTATTCGCATTTTGTTCCAATCGCCAAATTTTAAAGCCTCATCTTTTTCCGGTTCTGGCTGAATTAACCAGCCTCTTCCATAAGATTCATAAATCCCCCCCGTATTACTCCCGGGAGGCGCAACTTCCACCTGCCAGCCTGAAACCTTGGTTCCATCTACCGTAGATCGGATAAAAACTCCGCTATTTCCATTGGCCTCCTGCTTGAATTCTAATGTGATTTCAAAATCATCAAAATCTTCCTCGGTACCTAAATAGCCATACCCTTTATCAGGACCACTCTCAGAAACCAGGAGCCCATCTTCGACATACCACTTTTCTGTACCATAAATAACCCATCCATCTAGATTCTTTCCATTGAATAGTTTTTGCTTCTTCTGTGCAAAACTTGCGAATTGAATCGCTGCCAGAAGGATAGTAGTGATTAATAATTTCTTCATCGTGTTCTAATTTTAATATTCTTAAACCAAACAGGATCTCCGTGATCTTGTAGCGCAATCAATCCCTTCTTGGCAATTTTATAATCTGGAAAGTCATTCCACTTACCGGAATTCCTCTTGGCAGTCCAATCCTCTGAATACGGAACAAACTCCACCGTCTTCTTGCCATTCAACCAATAGGAAGCTCCCTCTTCTGTGAAAATGATGCGGGAAACATTCCATTCTCCAGCTGGCTTGACTATCCCTTCTCCTTCCAAATCAGGCTCATACATGGCATAATCGGCTGCCAATGACTGCCACTTCTCAAGCGGCTGGGCAAAACCAATCTGATCAATCACCTGATATTCCGGTCCAGTGTAATATGGAGCTTTATAATCCGGTCCCTCTACTACGTGATAAAATACCCCACTATTCCCTCCGGGAGAAATTTTCCATGTAAACTCCATCTCAAACTCCTCAAACTCCATGGGACCAAAAACAATATCGCCTCCAATGTCACTTCCGCCCGTAGCTCCAAGTCCTTTCATAGCCCCGTCTTCGATAATCCAATTTGATGGAGTCGTATCGCCATTGAAAGCTCTCCAGCCCTCCATGGACTCCCCATCAAACAAGAGCATCCATCCATCGGCACGTTCCTCGTCTGTTAAAGTATTGTCAGGAATGACAATTTCTTCCTCGGTCACTACTTCTTCTTCTTTCTCCGAACTTGGTGCACATGACCAAGCCCCAACAAGAAAAAGTGCTACTAGCAAATAACTTTTCTTCATAGTATGATTAATTATCTTTTTTGTTTCTACTCTAGAATTTGAACGGGAAAAGTTAATTGAATTTTTTAAAAAAGTCTCGCCATGAAATTTAATATTTTATAAGTGGCATTTCCGATTAACTTTCTCGAAGCGAGTCAAAATAAGATTGACTTTTCAGTAATCTCGATCCATACCAAGAAAACATCTCTCCGTTTACAATCCTCACTTTGACCTTTGGTAATTCCTTTTCGAATTCTTGCAAATGCTTTGATTTGAAGGGAAAAGGCTCCGAACTCAAAAACAAAAAGTCAGGATTGAGTCTTTTCAATTCTTCCATGCTTATTTCTGGATATCGATCTTGATCAATGGCATTGATAAATCCAGCTTGCCCCAGCATTTCATGAATAAAAGTTCCTTTCCCGGCAGCCATGATGGGACTGTTCCATATCAAATAAACCACCGTTCCAAGCTTGGGCAATTCCTCTACGAAGGATTTTTCTAGTTTTTCCACCAATACCTTGGCTTGATTGACTTTATCGGTGATCACTCCAATAGCCGCAATCATCGCTAGTGCTTGACTCAAGTCACCTACATCACTAATCCAAACGGGATAATTCTCAGAAAGCTTCTCAATCCCCTCTTGATCATTTTCCTCCTTATTACCAATGATCAAATCAGGCTTCAATTCATCAATGATATCAAATCGATAGTTTTTAGTCCCTCCAACAATGGTTTTCTCTTTTCGGAGGCTAGCTGGATGTACACAGAATTTGGTCACACCGACCAATTGATCCCTTAGCCCCAAATCCACCAAAAGCTCAGTTTGTGAGGGAACTAATGACACAATTCGCTTGGGAGTTTTTGGAACTGAAACTTCCCTTCCCATTTGATCCTTGTACATCATTTTTTCACTTTTATGTTTGAGGTTCGGGGGAAAAGACTTTCAATTCTCCAATTAACTAATGTATCGGAAGTCAAATTTTGGATCAAAGTCCATAAGAAACTCATACATCAATTGGATAACTTGCTCGATATCCTCCTTGCTTGCGGTCTCTACCGTGGTATGCATGTATTTGAGCGGGAGGGAAATCAAAGCCGACGGCACCCCCTCATTGGAATACGCAAATGCATCGGTATCCGTTCCGGTGACTCGTGAAGCTGCAGAACGCTGAAAAGGAATCTCTTTTTCTTTAGCAGTTAGAATAATGAGGTCCAAAAGCTTTTTGTGGACAGAAGCTCCATAGGTTAAAACAGGACCTTTTCCTGCCACCTGATCTCCACTGGTCACCTTATTATACATAGGCGAAGTTGTATCATGACAGACATCTGTGATAATGGCAGCATTGGGTTTGATTTTATGTGCAATCATTTGCGCGCCACGAAGTCCGATTTCTTCCTGTACAGCATTGACGACATACAATCCAAATGGCAGTTTTTTTCCAGATTCTTTGATTTTCCGAGCTACCTGAGCAATCATATAGCCTCCTATTCGATTGTCTAAGGCTCTTCCGGAATAATATTTTTCATTCAGCTCAATTAATTCATCCCGGAAAGTAATCACACAACCTACATGGATTCCCATTTTTTCCACTTCCTCCTTGCTGCTTGCTCCTACATCGATGAAAATGTTATCCAAGGTAGGTGCATCTTCTTTACCATCTTTCCTCACATGGATCGCTGGCCAACCGAAAACCCCTGGGATCATTCCTTTGTCAGTATGAATATTCACACGCATAGACGGTGCGATCATGTGATCAGAACCACCATTTCGACGCACATAGATGTAGCCATCGTCTTTGATATAGTTGACAAACCAACTGATCTCGTCTGCATGCGCTTCAATGACAAATTTGTAAGGTGCATCCTCATTGATCACACCGACGGCCGTACCGTAATTATCCGTAAAGTAGGAATCTACATAGGGCTTGATGTAATCTAGCCAAATTTGCTGGCCAGATGCTTCAAATCCTGTTGGAGATGCATTATTGAGGTATTTATAAAGAAAACTTTGTTCTGGACTCATATTTTTTTGTCAATTATTTAAAGCGGAATATTTCCGTGTTTTTTTCTTGGCAGCTTATCTACCTTATTTTCCAGCATTTTGAATGCCTTAATGAGCTTGATTCTGGTTTCAGATGGCATAATCACCTCATCAATAAAGCCTCTGTGGGCGGCGCGATAAGGATTGGCAAACTTGGCGGTGTATTCATCCACTTTTTCTTGAAGCTTAGCTTCGGGATCAAAAGATTCGGCAATTTCTTTTCTGAAAATAATCTCTGAAGCACCTTTTGCTCCCATTACTGCGATCTCAGCGGTCGGCCAGGCAAAGTTCAAGTCCGCTCCGATATGCTTAGAATTCATTACATCATAAGCACCACCGTAAGCCTTTCGCGTAATGACGGTGATTCTTGGGACAGTCGCCTCCGAAAAGGCGTACAAAAGCTTTGCCCCATTGGTGATAATACCATTCCACTCTTGATCCGTGCCCGGTAAAAAGCCCGGCACATCCACCAATACCAGTAGCGGTACATTGAAGCTATCGCAAAACCTTACAAATCGAGCGGCTTTGATAGAAGCTTGGTTATCCAAAACGCCTGCCATGGATTGAGGTTGATTTCCAACGATCCCTATGCTTCGACCGGCGATTCGCGCAAAGCCGACCACGATATTATCTGCATAGTTTTCATGAACCTCCAAGAAAGAATCAGAGTCTACAATTCCACTAACCACATCTCTAATATCATAAGGATGATTTGGGTTTTCAGGCACAATATCGTTTAGCTCTTTTCGAGTTTCGTCAGCCTTCTGCTCATAAGGATAGACTGGAGCTATTTCTTCACAGTTTTGAGGGATATAGCTCAGCAAAGACTTAATATGGCGAATACACTCTAATTCATTTTTGCAAGAAAAATGAGTCACGCCTGACTTGGTACTATGAGCCGATGCTCCACCAAGTTCCTCTGCCGTAACAGTCTCCTGAGTAACGGTCTTCACGACATTGGGTCCTGTAACAAACATGTAGGAAGTATTCTCAACCATCAGAATAAAGTCCGTGATAGCCGGAGAATAAACTGCCCCACCTGCGCATGGTCCCATAATCGCAGAAATCTGAGGGACTACTCCGGAAGCCAAGGTGTTTCGGTAAAAAATATCCGCATAGCCTCCCAGAGAATTCACGCCTTCCTGAATCCGGGCTCCACCGGAATCATTTAGGCCGATGACTGGAGCTCCGTTTTTCATGGCCATATCCATGATTTTACAGATTTTCTCTGCGTGAGTTTCTGAAAGCGAACCTCCAAAAACTGTAAAGTCCTGTGAAAAGACATAAACTAAGCGTCCATTCACCTCACCATAACCAGTGACAACGCCATCGCCGAGGTAATGCTCCTTATCCAAACCAAAGTCCTTGGCCCGGTGCATGACAAAGCGATCAATCTCCTCAAAGGTCCCTTCATCCAAAAGTAGTTCGATGCGTTCCCTTGCGGTGAGTTTACCTTTTTTATGTTGAGAAGCAATTCGCGCTTCACCTCCTCCAAGCATCGCTTCAGCATTCTTTTTTTGAAGCAGTTCTATTTTTTCCTGATTTGATGGAGCGGTATAAATGGGTTTATTCTGTTTTTCCATAGGATTGGTTTTTGCAAAAGCCAAATATAGTAGGCTTTGGGTAGTAGGGAAAACATAATCAGACCAAAGGTGAGCAGAACGGATAAAGCAAGCGAAAAAAATTAATACAGAATTAAGAGAAGCTTAACTGATTGATTTTCCAATAACTTTCTATATTCGCCCATCCAAAAAAATTGGCAGTATGCGTACCCAGAAGGCAGCGGTGATAGACATGGGCACCAATACATTTCACTTGGTATTGGTAGAATTGATTCGAGATGGATTCAATGTCATCTATAAAGAAAAAGTACCGGTAAAACTCGGACAGGGAGGAATCAACCAAGATCAAATTGCTCCTGAGGCTCTCAAACGCGCATATCACACCCTTCAACATTTCAAAAACCTCATAGATGGAGAGCAAATCGACCGGATTTTTGCTTTTGCTACGAGTGCCGTACGAAATGCTAAAAACGGACAGGATTTTGTCCAAGAAGTAAAATCCCGAATCGGCATCGATATCAAAGTGATCAGCGGTGAAGAAGAAGCCTTGTTGATTTATGAAGGCATCAAGCTTTCGGGATCATTGAATGGACAAACCGAACTCATGATGGATATCGGAGGAGGTTCAGTAGAATTCATCATCGGTACTTCTCAGGAGGTTTTTTGGAAAGGAAGCTTCGAAATCGGAGGACAGCGTCTCTTGGAACTTTTCCACCATCATGACCCTATTTTGACCCCTGAGATCCATCGCTTACATGCATATCTCGAAGAAAAGCTTCAATCACTCCTTCAGGCTATTGAAACCTACCAGCCTACTAGCTTGGTGGGCGCTTCGGGAACTTTTGATACGCTGACAGACATCTATTACGAGTCCATGCTTCAGTGCAAGCTCACTGGACAACATGCCTTTGAGCTTCCGGTCAGTGAATTTCACCGAATCTACCAACTCCTTCTCACCAAAAATCGAGAAGAACGCCTTCAAATCCCTGGAATGATCCCCATGCGGGTGGATATGATCGTTGTCGCATCCTCATTGATTGATTTTATTCTCAAGCATATCGCTGTCGAAAGCATCACATGCTCTCACTATGCTCTCAAAGAAGGAGCAATCGCCACCGTTCTCAAAACTGAAGTAGAAACCAATTGATTTTTTCTGCTGGCAAAATGATCTCGTATCTTTGCCTGAAACAAAGCTTAGATCATGCACAACTTTTCCTACCAACAGCTTTTTGATTTCACCAAAAACATTCTTCTGAAAATCGGATGTTCTGAACTCCATGCACAGCAAGGAGCGGAAGTCCTGCTTTCTGCAGATATGCGGGGAGTAGACAGCCATGGAGTGGCGAGACTTTCTGGCTATGTCCGACTTTGGGAAAAGGGACGCATCAACAGTAATCCAAATATTCGAATCACACACGAGACTCCCTCCACTGCTGTAGTAGATGGTGATGGGGGGCTAGGCCTCGTCGTCGCACCCTATGCCATGAATGTGGCGATCGAAAAAGCAGGCAAAGCCGGAACCGGCTGGGTGAGTGTCAAAAATTCCAATCACTACGGAATAGCTGGCTACCATGCCATGATGGCTTTGGATCATGATATGATTGGCATTTCGCTGACCAATGCCAGCCCGCTGGTTAGCCCTACTTTTTCGAAGGAAAGGCTCTTAGGAACCAATCCAATTTCAGTTGCCATTCCTGCAAAAGAAGAGCCTCCATTTGTGGCTGACATGGCGACTACCACCGCAGCCAATGGAAAATTGGAAATCCTGCAACGGAAAGGCAATCCAGCACCGATGGGATGGGTTCAGGACAAAGAAGGAAATCCTACCACCTCATCCAATGGGGTAAAAGATGGAGGGGCATTATTACCATTGGGTGGAGATCGGGAGCATGGCTCACATAAAGGCTATGCTTTGGGATCCATCGTAGATATTTTCTCCGCAGTGCTTTCTGGGGCAAATTATGGCCCATGGGTACCTCCTTTTGTAGCGTTTTTGGAGCCAGACCCCAATCCCGTGGGTGAAGGAATTGGGCACTTCTTTGGAGCCATGCGAGTGGATGCTTTCCGACCAGCCGATGAATTCAAATCCCACATGGATAATTGGATCAAGCGATTCCGCGCTGCTGAAACCACGCCTGGAAATGAACGCGTGCTAATCCCCGGCGACCCTGAGCGTGAATTGGAAGCGATCCGGGCAAAAGAGGGAATCCCCCTTCTTGATCCTGTCATAGAAGACTTGACGAGTTTGGGAGAAAAATTTGGAATTCAATTGGTTTAAGACTCAAGATCATTTGGATCAAAAATCAAAGGAAAAAACTTCCCTTCCATTTTCTCACCTTTTCGGATCACAGGAACTCCTTCCAGCAAGGGTTCGTCGGTATTCGAAATCGTCCCATCAGCAAAGACATTCAACACAACGGCTTTTCGGGATCTGTCTGAATAATTGGCAAAACTGCCATGCACCAAGAGGGGATGGTGAAAAGCTGCATATCCCGCTTTCAGGGGAATTGCCACGGGTTTGAAATTCGCCTTTTGCTCCTCAGTCATCATTTGCATTAAGCCATCCATTTCCCCTGCCAGTGCAGGTTTTTCTAAAAGTCCCCATCGATGTGAACCGGGCACGTACTGGAGACAGCCGTTTTCTTCCGTGGCATCATCCAAGCCACACCAGCAAGTCAAGTGCTGCATCTCGATCGTCCGGGTCCAGTAGCTGTAATCCTGATGCCAGGCGACATTCCCACCATGATGGGCAGGTTTGCAAAAAAGCTGATCATGCCAAAAACGGACCGCTCGATCCCCCAGCAATTGGGAAGCTACCATGCGAAAAGCTGGGTTCCAGATCACATCGTGAAAAGCCTCAGCGATTCGCCAATGCCCCAAGGAGTGGAAAAGAACCTTATTCGGATCCCCGGATTCATTGCTGTGAAATTCATGAAATAGATGATGAAGCGGATGCTTGGGATCCATGACCTCATCAAGCGCTTTTTTTAGGGTTTCGATTTGCTTTTCATCCAAAAGCTTGATCCCTGCCAAATATCCATTCTCCTCAAAAAACTGAATCTGCTCCGGACTGAGGCGGTATTGATCCCAATCGGAGGAAGATTTGGGTTCAGGAAAAAGGTTGGTCAGTGGATGATGAAAATCGGCGAGGTCTTGCATGAAATCACATTTAAGAAGGATGGAAGTTAAAAAATCTAGGCCTAATTTCAATTACCTTTTGTTTTACCTCAGCTTTCCAATTTTTGAAGTCTCTCCAGCAATGGCGGATGTGAATAACTCACAAACACATACCAAGGGTGTGGATTGATATTGCTGAGGGTTTTGACCGAAAGGGTTTTAAGCGCCTCAGCCAATGGCTTGCCTGCAAAAGTATCCTTTGCAAAAGCATCTGCCTCAAACTCATGCTTTCTGCTCAGCCAGTTCATTCCCATCCCAATAATCATAGAAATCGGAGAAAAAAGCATGGTAAACCCAATAATATTCAATTGGGCGGACCAAGCTTCTCCTCCCAAGGCAAGACTCATCGCCTCACTGAAGATAAATTGGGAAAGCAGGAAAAGAAGCAAACCAATCTGAAGCACCGAGCTGATCATCCCCAAAACAATGTGCCTTTTTTTATAATGTCCGACTTCATGCGCCAAAACGGCCACCAATTCATCGGGCGGATGTTGCTCCAAGAGCGTATCATAGAGCACCACTTTCTTTCGCTTTCCAAAGCCTGAAAAAAAAGCATTCGCCTTTGCAGAGCGTTTGCTCCCATCCATCACCAAGATGTTGTCTAAAGGAAAACCTACCGACCTAGCGTACTGAATAATTCGATGTTTGAGTTCACCATCTTCTAGCGGTGTGAGTTTGTTGAAAAGCGGCAGAATCCATGCGGTATAGAAAAGATTGACTACCACCATAAATACCGCTGCGATGATCCAGAATATCCACCAAAAGTGAGGTCCCATCTGATGAATCAGCCAAAGAAAAACCAGCAAGAGTCCTCCACCGACTAGAATACTCAGCAAATAGCCTTTCAATTTATCTGTGAAGAAGGTTGGAATAGTAGTTTTGTTGAATCCAAACTTCTCTTCGATTACAAAAGTCCCATAATAATCGAAAGGAAGACTGATGACATCCGACCCGATAAAAATCAGGGCAAAAAACAGAACAGACTGAATCAGGGGATTGGGAATGAAGGACCCTATCCACATGTCAATGGCCCCAAACCAGCCATTCCATATAAAAAGAAAAGTCAAAATGAAGGAAAACAAGCCAGAAAAAAGCCCAAATCGAAAATATTCCCGCTGATATGCTTTTGACTCTTCTAATTTCTTAGCATCAAGATATTCGGTCAATGTGGCCGGCACCTGAGGCACAGGCTGCTTGACATTTAGATAGCTCAGCAGCTTTTCCACCAAGACACCAAAAATCAGCACCCCCAGTAAGAGGTATTTCAAAGACTCCGGACTCATGCAATTCGATTAAAACTTAGGACAAGGCAAGATAGTATCCCGTCGGGAAGGCTTGCCTTGATAACTGTTTGGTAGGGTCCACGAAACGCTCAACTCATGTGCGCCTCCGGATTGAATTCCCAATTGGGAAACGGTATAGTCAAAGCTATAACCAATGTTCAGACCACTCAGCAAATTCACACCAACCATCATGACAACTGCATCGCGGTTGCTTTGGTTATTCACCGGCTTGTATGGCAGTCCTCGATACCATAAACCAAATACGATTGGTTCTACATAAAAATAGGCTCCTACATCCAATTGCTCAAAAGGTCCTTGTCGCTTATAGTTGAAAGTTGGGGTCAGATAGCGCTGCTTACGCATGTGGGTAAAGTCCCCGCGCATACTTCCCTCACCGAGTGAAATCCGAAAACCGCCGTGCAAGGAGAACTTGGCAGGAAGCGGACTTACCCCATCGATAAATGACTGATTGGGCTGATTCACGTGGTGCGCAGCGAGACCCAACCAAAAGTTTTCTGTAAAAAACAATCCTCCTACACCTAGGGAAAGCATATTTACTGGATCTCCCAAGCCAGGGATGTCATTTCCCGGAAGCAAAGGTCCGAAAGGGTCATTTGGATTGATTTCATTGGCAAAAACCAAATTTTCAAAAAACCCGATCTGTCTTCGTATGTAGGTTGCCTGAAAGCCAGGTCTAAAATAGGAGTTTTCTCCCAACTTCAATTCATAAGACACTAATCCTGAAATAGAGGTGGATCGTAATTTCGCTGCTCCTTCGGTATCCTGCATGACATGAACTCCTACCCCTACATTTTGATTTGGGAGATAGGTGTCATAGAAAGCCGAGAAAGTGGTAAACTGCGCATCAATACTCGGCCATTGGTTGCGATAATTGAATCCGACTCGTCCTGTCAACTCTCCACCTGCCATGGCAGGATTGAGATAAAGGGGTGCGGCATAGTATTGGCTGTACTGTGGATCTTGCGCCAAAGCATTCGTCCAAGCCAAAAGCCCTAAAAAACCAAAAAAAACACGTAGCAAAGAAGACCGTAACAAGGATTTGTTCGTTTATTTGAATATTCAGTCCGCTACTAAAACGTTTCTTGCTGTCGCTTGTTTTAGATAGCAGTTGGAAAAATATGAAAAGCAAACCGCATTCCATACATATCGCGCTTTTTTTAACCTTGATTAGCTGTCTGGGGCTTGTTCAGTCAAGTTCTGCGCAGGGATTCAACGACAATGAATGGATTTTTGGGTATTGCGGTCCAAATTCGGAAAACAGCTATTTATCCTTCGGTAAGGGCACAAGCCCCAGCGTTCAGACTTTACCAGGATCAGTGATCGTGGATCGCTTTAGCAATGCACTTGCCATAGACCCCATCACAGGTCAACCGCTATTTTATTCCAATGGATCAATTGTTTACGATTTTAGCGGCTCTCCTATTCAAGGTCAGGTTGGAAATTTAAACGGCCCCATCGATACCCGACAGCAGGTAGCGACAGGTTTTTTGAATTATGATCCAAACGGGGACAAGCTGTTTTACCTATTTTATGTTTCCCCTGCCGGGCAATTGCTCTACACGCTGATAGATATGAATGCTCCAGGTCAGGCCACAGGAAATGAGCGCCCGCTTGGAGAGATTACAGAACAAGATCAAGTCATTGGAAATGCACAAGGGGCTATTCTTGTAGTCAAAACTCCCGCTTCCCCTTCCTATCTGATCAGTTTTGATGGAGGAAATTTGATTGCGAGAAGGTTAGGAAATACGGCGGGAGATTTCACCCAAACCGATACGGAAGCCATACCATTTACTCCAAAAGCCATCGTGTTTGATGCGGATCGAGAGCAATTGATTCTAATTCCTGAAAATCCGGGGGATGATATTTTGGTTTTGGACTTCAATACAGGAAGTGGGAATTTTGGAACTCCTGAGCCAATCAGCGAAAGTGGGGGAACTGACTCAATAGAAGGTGCGGCTTTTTCCCCTGATGGAGATTTTATCTATTTCTCACGAGGAAGTCAGCTTTTCAGAATTCCAACTTCAGACCTTTCAGCTACCCCTGAGGAAATTCCTTTGGATCCACAACCAAGTTCGGTTTATGATTTGAAAGTTGGGCCTGATGGAGAATTATACTTTCTCTACGAAGAAGCGGACGGCGGACCTCAGTTTATGGGGAAAATTGAAAATCCAGATGAGACGGATTTGACTGCCTTGACTGTAGAAATGGATCCCTTCGCTGGAACCGATTTCTGCGGTACAATTTTCCCGGTTTTTGGGCCGAATGCAGATATTAGTCCAACTGTAGATTTCACCTGGACACCCGATGAGCCTTGTGCCAATAATCCTGTCCAACTAACCAGCGAAATACTTCCTGAAAACTACCAGCCCATTTCCTTCAACTGGGAGTTTGATCCGCCTTTGACGGATTCAATCGGAAATCCACTTCCGGGCGAATACACTGAGGAACATTTCCTGATTCCGGCAGACGCCACTCAAGAGCAGTCCATCACGGTAACTCTGACGGTGACTTTTGCGGATGGACAGACCATTCCGGTCACAAAGAGCATAACACTTACCGAGAATAATCTGGAGGCGAACTTTACTCCATCAGACACTACCATTTGCGAAGGTCAGTGTGTAGATATCGGTGCGCTACTCGAAGCTCAGAGTACAGAAGGGCAACAAGGCGGTGAAGCACCTCCTGGCGGAGGAGGTGACAATTATGAATACTTCTGGTCCAACTTCAAGGAAGAGGGCTGGACCTCAAGACAAGAAAATGAAGTCTGCCTACCGGGTACTTATTGGGTGCTGGTACGCGAGCCAGGCTCAAGCTGCTATGCTTATGCTGAAATCGATGTAAAAGTCTGGGATCTTCAGGATCAAAGCAATGGAATTTGGTATTTTGGAGATGGTGCGGGTCTGAATTTTAATCCCGACCCCGATGACCCCAATGCGCCGACACCAAGGCCCATCGAATCTCCCCATCCAAGAAGTATTCCTGCCGGTACGACCACCATTACTGACTCAAGTGGAGAAGTGCTTTTCTTCACGGACGGTGAATCCGTTTGGGATTTAAATGGTGATTTGATGGAAAATGGAGACAATATTGGTGGAGACAATACTTCTTCGCAATCAGTCATTGCCGTGGCCGTTCCCCAGGAACCTACGCTATACTATCTTTTTACTACCCAAGCGAGTGCAAATGGAAGCAATGAGGTCAAATTCTCTTTGATCGATATCAAAGCCGAAAACCCTTCCGGTGTTGGCAATGTAGTCACCAAAGATAATTTCCTATTCAGTCCCTCTACAGAGCAATCTGCCGCACTTGTAAATGGCGATACCACTTGGGTACTATTCCATGAATTGGGAAACAATACATTCCGGGCATACCCAGTTTCTTCTGAAGGCATTGGCCAGCCAGTCTTCAGTTCGGTAGGAAGTAATCATGGTTTCAATTCAGGAGTCGGCGCGATGAAATTCAGTCCTGATGGAGACAAAGTTGCTGTGACTATTTCGGAAGGCGGCTGTAATCGATTAGAAATATTTGATTTTGATGCAGATACCGGAGAGCTGACCGAATACGCATTGCTTGATTTGGGTTGTGACGGAGAAGTTTATGGCTTGGAGTTTTCCGATAGCGGGGAAAAAGTCTTTGTCTCCTATCGAAATGGAGGGCCAGGTGTTGAAGAATTTACCATTCGCCCTGTAAACGATGAGGATGATCCGGATGCCGCCACCTGTCCGACTTGCTTTGGAAATGCGACTACCCGACCACAAATAGAAGCTTGTGTGCTATCTACGAGAAATCAAATTTCGGGAACATCCGGATTAGATTTAGGAGCCTTGCAAATTGGGCCTGATGGAAATGTGTATTTAGCTGTTGTAGGCTCTAATCAAATCGGTCAAATATTAGTTGGGGCAGGTTGTAATTCGACAAGTACTTTCAATCAGGATTCGGTAGAGCCTATGCCTGGCACTACCAATCTCGGGCTCCCTTCTTTTGCCCAACTAGGAGGTAGTTCTATCCCTGAGCCAGCCCTTGCAGGTCCGGCCCGATTGTGCTTGGACCCTGATGAGGGAGCTACAGCTACGCTTGAAGGAGGTGGGGAACCAGATATTGATTCCTATTTCTGGACCATTACCCGAGATGATGGCACGGTGATTTTGGAAAATTTTGGAGGACCGGGAGATCAATTTCAAACACTCGATCAAGTATTTACGGAACCGGGACTTTACACAGTCAATTTGAATGTTACCCGTTGCGCCACGCCGGATTATTATGATGCCAGCCTAGAGATTCAAGTAGACGCTCCTCCAACTCTGACACTTGAAGCCGATGCTACACTTTGCTCTGGCAATCCGGTGACTCTGACAGCCATCGATGGCTATGATCCTACAGAAGGTATTTATGACTTCCTTTGGACAAATGCAGCTGGTCAAGTTTTCGGCGATGAAAACTCGAATAGTATTACAGTTGATGAAGAAAGTATTTATACCGTTGAAGTCTCATTCCGAGTACCGGATGGATTGACAACAGAAGAGGCGGCACTTTTTGAAACTTGTCCAGCAACAGCCGAAGTATTTGTAGGACCGGCATTCGAGTTTGACATCAATCAGGATGCTCAAGAAGTCTGCTATGAAGATGCCGTGGTCACTTTTGCACCTGACACCCCAGTCACGGGCGAATGGTACTATGAACAGGATCAAAATGGCACTCCCGTATTAATAGGCGAGTTTTTTGAATTGGCCTTAGACATCAGTACGCTACCAGGCGCTGGAAATTATGAAATTATTTTCATCACTCAGGATCCGATACTGGATGGCTGTACTGTTGAAAAGCGTGTTGATTTAATCGTTAATGAGCTTCCGCTCTTTGCTGCAGTCCAAACCAACCCGGCTACTGACTGTACCACCGCTGATGGAGGATTTGAAATCAGCATGCAGGCCGATGCAGAAATTGTCTTGATTCAAGAGACTGGAGAAACATTTACCAATGTACTTTCAGGAGATGTATTTCCAATTCCAAATCTCCTACCTGGGATTTATACGATCGAAGCAGAAAATCAATTTGGCTGTATTTACATCGCTACGGTGACTGTTGAGAATAGTAATCCTCCTGTTGGCTATGAATTTACTGTCACCTCCTCAGATGAGACTTGCGGACCTAATGGAGTAGAAGATGGCACTATCAGCATCAACTTTACCAATGGAACGCCTGCAGGCGGAACATATGTTATCACAAGACAAGGTGACGGTTTGGAGTTTACCGGCACCATTGATCAAGCGACAATCAACATCGATGTACCTAATGGTGAGTATGCGGTAGAAGTTTTAGACCCCACCAATTGTAGCATTCCGGATGATCAATTGTTTCCTGTCGCAGAGCGATTTGCGGTAGAGTTTTCAGTGCCCACCAATTTTACCGCTTGTGAGGAATTTACCTTCGCACCTGAGCCATCAGGAAATTTAAATTTCACCCTTTTTGAGCCATCTGGAGCTACTACCCTTCCAGATGCAGATGGAAATTTCACCATCACCCAAACTGGAACTTATACCATTCGAGGCGAAGATCCTACAGGAACTGACTGTCCTAGAGAGATTCAGATTGATGCAACCATTACAGCCCCTATTGATTTTGAAGTCAGCTCACCGATCATCGATTGTCAGTCGGGGGTTTTCTATGAAGCCATCTTAAATAATGCTTCCCCTGCTGATGTGATCTTTCTTTGGAAAGACGATTTGGGAACTATCGTAGGAAGACAACAGCGATTTACTCCACCAAATGCTGGCGATTATTTCTTAGAGGTACAGCCTATCTCAGGATCCCAATGCCCACCCAATCAAGTGGCATTTACGGCGATTGTATTAGAAGAAGATGTGGATGTGGAACTCGATGTAACTCCTTTCTGTGGTGACCTAGAAACCACAAATTTGGTAGTACTCGCTGATTTGACCACTGTGGCTAATATAGAGTGGTATCGTGTACAGGGAGGAACGCGCACACGAATTCCAGAATTTGACGATGCTCCTGTAATCGAAGTGAGTCAGGAAGGCACTTATGAGGTATTACTAAGAAGTGCTGCAGGCTGTGATATCGGAAGAGCTAGCGGAATTGTTGTTCGGTCTACGATTATTCCACCGATAGTTCCATCAGGTTTCACGATTTGTGCGGCAGAAGGGGTTACGACTAGCATTAACCCGGGAGATTATGACAATTACTCATGGAATTTGAACGGAGAAGAAGTATCCACAGTGGCTATCTTCACTCCAACCCTACCGGGAATTTACGAGTTGCGTGTTTCGGATAATTTAGGCTGTGAATATGTAGAAACCTTTGAAGTATTTGAGGATTGTACCCTCAAGGTGAATTTCCCGACAGGAGTAGTATTAAATGACCCCAGTCGAAATTTCGTTGTGTATGCCAATGAATTTATTGATGAGGCAGAGGTATTTGTCTTTAATCGATGGGGAGAATTGATTTTCTATTGTGAGCATGAAAATCTAGAGCCTGCTCAAGCCTTCTGCCCTTGGGACGGAACAGCCAATGGAGAATTGGTGCCAAACGGAACATATGCAGTCGTAGTTAAGTTTACTAGTAGAGATCAAAACAAAACAGAACAAATTACACGAGCCATTACGATTATTCAATAATATGATTATCCTAATTTCACCCGCAAAAACTCTAGATTACAGCACTCCCCATTTCGAAAAATATTCAAAACCGGATTTTACTACAGATATCAAATCACTTGTAGGAGTGATGAAGAAAAAGTCTGCCAAAGAAATCGCAGACTTGATGTCTGTCAGCGAAAATTTGGCAAACCTGAACGAGGAGCGATACAAGACATTTCAAAAAGATTTTACTCAAGATAACTCAAAACAAGCACTTCTGGCTTTCAAAGGAGATGTCTACACCAAAATCGATGTAGATAATTATACTGAAGATGAATTTGATTTTGCTCAAGATCATCTTCGGATACTCTCTGGTCTATATGGACTTTTGAAGCCGCTTGACCTTATACAGCCCTATCGATTGGAAATGGGTACAAGATTGGAAACCAAAAAAGGGAGCAATCTTTACGAATATTGGGGAAGCAAAATTGCCAAAGCAATCAATGCTGTTGCTGAAGGTAGTCCGATTGTAAACCTTGCCTCCCAAGAATACTTTAAAGCAGTAGATCTCAAAGCTTTAAAATCGCCTGTAATCAACATTCACTTCAAAGAACATCGTGATGGTAAGTATAAAGTCATTGGACTTTTTGCAAAGCAAGCAAGAGGAATGATGACAGACTTTGCCATAAAAAATAAGTTCACCGATCCAGAAAAATTAAAAACCTTCAATCTGGAAGGCTATGAATTTTCTGAACCACTAAGTTCGGATCAGGATTGGGTATTTGTGAGATAATATCCTGAGCCCGGGTTAATTAATTTAACCCGGGCTTTTTTTGGCCCAAATACATTTTTGTATCTTTAAGATCTGATTTTCAACGCTTTTTAATTTAATCCCCTTGAGGTCTTCAGTTCCGGTTTTATGGATTACCTTTTTTATGCTCTTCCTTCAAATGGACTTGAGTAATATCTCCCGTATTGAAAAAAAATCACATGAACCTACCTACAAAACCACCAATGAAACCTTAATTTTTGGTCCTGATCGGATTTGCAACTATTTCGGCACCGTGATTGGATCTTTCTCCGGAGGTGGAATTCCCGAAACTGATGTTTATAGCTGGCAAATAACATCTCCTTCGGGAGAAGTTGAGTTCGATCGCACAGGAGGCTTTCAGACCATTTCCTTTACTTTTTCAGATGTCGGAATTTACCAAATACAATTAGAAATTCTCCGAGGAGGAATATCTATAGGTTCCGAACTCAAAGAGGTTGAATTGGTTCCCAGTCCGGACATCCTACTTGAAGAAAATAATTTTCTCTGCGCAGGAGAAAGCCTAGATTTAGTTGCCCTGGACCCTGAAAGCCCAGAATTTGAGGAATATCAATTTGAGTGGCTAGATGAGGACAATAATCTGATTGGTGATCAAAATACGATCAGTATATCAACTCCTGGATTTTTCTCTGTCCGGTTTTTTCTTTTAGATTCTGAAGGAAACCTAGAGTGCGAGACTACCATTTCCACTGAGGTTTTAGATACAGGGGCTTTCATTATTTTATCTGATAAATCGGAAATATGCCCTACAGAATTAATCTCTTTTTCGTCAGACCCTCCTATCTCAGGCGATTGGTTTTTTGAAAAAATAGAGGATCCAGGAAAGGTTTTTTTTACTTCGGGTGAGGAAATTACTATCAATCCCAATTCAGCATTAAATGGTAATGGAGACTACTTGGTATATTTTGAACTCACCGATCCCAACAATCCCAATTGCAAAATCGAAACATCCCGGCCTTTTACTTTTAATCCAGAACCTCAAATTGAATTCGTCAGTGCAGAAAGTGCCGACGGTTGTTCGGGGACAGATGGTAAACTGTTTATCCGAGCACTCACCCCTATTGATCAGTTGACCGTAGAAAGCTCAGGCTTTTCGGAATCCGACATTTTGGAAGGTGATATTATCGAGATACCAAATCTAAAGTCCGGGGCTTATTCCATTTTTGGACAGTTAGGAAATTGTTTTAATACGCTAACTGCAATCGTTCCTCTAAATAATCCGCCAGATCAATTAGAATTTGAAATCATTGATGAAATTGGAGAAGCTTGTACGGATACTGGTAAGATTGAGGGCAGCTTTACCGTAAAACTGGATAACCCAAGTGCAAATGGTGGGTATCGCCTATTTAATCAAAGAGGAGTTCTTTTAATTGATAATCCAATTCCAGATACAGACCAGTTTACCCTCTCCGTATCGGGAGGAAACTATTTTTTTGAACTGTATGATGAAACCCTTTGTAATCTTCCTCAATCCGAAAAGATTGAAATAGAAAGCCTCAACTTAGTTTCCTACACTTCCCCGACTTTTTTGTCCATTTGTGATGAATTTGAACTCATCCCACAAACTTCCCAAAATCTGGAATTCACACTTACGTATCCAGATGGTTCCGAAGAAATTAAGCAAAGCGGTGAAGGTTTTAGCATTTTGGATGAAGGAACCTACACGCTAGTTGGAAGAATTCCGGGCCAATCTGTCATCTGTCCGGTTACAAGAGAAATTCAAGTAGAAAAAGTCGAACCAGTTACTTTTGAGCCGGTATTGATCAGTGAAGATTGTTTTGGCAACCGAACTTTCGAAGCGAATATTTTTGGAAGAGATCCCACAACGGTAGACTTCTTTTGGTTTGATGAAAATGAAGATTTGGTGGGTACAGGACAATTCCTAAACCCCGTTTCCACTGGCACATACAGACTTGATGTGCAGCCTTCTAATAGTACTGCATGCTCCAATGACCCTATTCCTTTTGAGGTAAGGGAGCCAGTATTGAGCGTGGACATATCACTCACTACAACCAAACTCTGTGAATTTGGTCCTGAAGCTATTGTCAATTTGGAAACTACTTTTCCAGATGAGGTAACTGACATCCGTTGGAGACGATTTAATGAGGCTGGAGAAATCGTCGAATTACCCCAATTCAATGATCTAAACGAAATACAAACACGAGTAGGTGGAACCTATGAAGTGGCTGTTTTTCGCTTCATACCTGGCATCAGTGTGGAGGAATGCGAACTTGGACGCGCCACTGTACAGCTTGATTTAACACCTGAAAAAGTGGCTTTTGATATCCCCTCCGAATTGACAATTTGTGAAAGATTTGAATTGACACCGGACACCAATCAGGAGCTTGACTTTTTTATTACCACCCCTTCAGGCTCAACAATCGAGATTTCGACCGGAGAATCAATAGTCCTAGATCAAACAGGGGTTTATACCTTTTTGGCTTTTGACCAAAATAGTCCAACTCCATTCTGCCCTGAACAAAAGGAAATCTTGGTCAGCCGAGTACAGCCGGTCCTCTATGAGCCAGTTTTGGTAGAAGAGTTCTGTGATGGTAGCAGTTTGTATTCAGCCGAATTACAGAACTATTCCGCAGAGGATGTCGTCTTCTTTTGGAGGGATAATACCGGAAATCTCCTAGGACAAGCCCAAACCTTAACAATCACAAACCCTGGTTCATACTCTTTGGAAGTCCAGCCTGCAGGGTCTACTCCTTGTGAAATTTCACCCATCGAATTTGAGATTGCTGAGCCAGTGTTATCAGTAGATGTTTCTTTGACGAGTGAGCCTTTCTGCCCAGATGCAAGTAGTGCACTAGTTACCGTTCAGAGCGATTTTGAGCAAATCACTACCATCGAATGGTGGTTTACCGATCCTGATGGGAATCAGAGACAACTGAACGACCTTACGAATGAACGGGAAATTTCAGCCAGCTTGGAGGGAACGTATGAAGCCAGGGTATTCAACGACATACCCTGTCTCTTGGGAAGAGAGGAAATATTAATCTTAAGGAGTCAAGACGAGGTAAGACCAGATGTGAACTCCGTTTACCAAATTTGTCCACGCTTGGAAATAGCTCCTGAAATAAATCCGGGAAATTTCGCTTCCTACGAATGGTATTTTGAGGATCAATTAGTCTCCACATCACCAACTTTTAAGCCACTTCAGATAGGAAATTTTGATTTGATCGTAACAAGTCTTGAAGGATGCACATATTCGGCGAGCTTCGAAACAGAAGAAGAGTGTGAACTTCGAGTACAATTTCCCACGGCAATCACCCCTCAGGACAATCAAAAACCATTTTTGATCTACACGAATTATTTGGTGGATGAATTGGAATTATGGATTTTCAATCAGTGGGGAGAATTAATCTTTCATTGTAAAAATGACCAATTGATCACCGAGGAGTCAACCTGTCTTTGGGACGGAACTTACAGAGGAGAAAAAATACCGAATGGTGCTTATAGTATTCGAATCAATCTGGTGAATTATGAAAAAAACATCAATAAAACTCAATTAGGCTCTTTGATGGTAATCGACTGAATATCATCAAAAAAATGAAAGACTTGGCTCATTTTTTGAATTGGAAAGTAATCTATACTTAGATCCGGCAAAAGGCCCTAATTTTGCCCCTCACCCTAAAAAGATTATCCGTGCAAGCCAAGGCTCAATTTCCTCTTTGGAAGATTGGGAACCGAATACTTGGAACGATCATTTTGTTTTTGGCCTTTTCTCCTTTTGGCCAAAATAAAAACCTCGATCCAAATTCTCCCTTACCTTATTCTGAATTTGCTGACCCTCAACTGATTGGTCCAGAGACACTATGCATCGTATTTGGAGGGGTGATAGGCACTTTCAGCGCTGGTGGAGCCCCTGGAGATGTGTATACTTGGATAGCCACTGATCCAAGTGGGAATGAAATTTTTAATCGCACAGGAGGTGGAGCAGCTTTTGAGACAGTAAAAATCGCTTTCAATCAAACTGGAACCCATCGAGTATCCCTTCGGGTTCGGCGTGCCACACAAATTATTTATGAGGAAAGTCAGGCTGTGGTTGTTCAGAAAGGACCTGAATTGGCATTGCTCCCCGATTATCTCATTTGTGGAAATAATCCAGTCGAGCTTACCGCTATTGATCCAGAAACACCTAATCTAAGTGAGTTCACTTTTATTTGGAGGGATTTGGGAGATAATATCATTGGCAATCAAAACACCATTTTAGTAAGCCGGGAGGGGTTTTATAAAGTAGAGCTTTTCCAAGTTTCAAGCACAGGCGCTGCAGAATGTTTGATCAATGGTTCAACATATGTGGGGCCTTCATTGGATTTCGAGCTCCAACTTGACAAGGGTTCACTTTGTCAAGGAGAGTCCCAGACACTATCTACAGACACACCTCTTCCTGGTGATTGGTTTTTGATCAAGCCTGGAGGTTCTAATCCTGAAGCCTTAGGCTCTGCCTTTGAGGTTTCATTGCCGTCAAGCGAAATAGAAGAACCCGGCATTTATACGGCAATTTTCTCCGCAATTGATGAGCGATACTCTGATTGTAGGTCAGAGCGAAGAATAAGTTTCGAAGTAAGAGAAGCTCCGGAGCTGGAAGCAACTGTGCTGGAAAAACCAGATAATTGTGTCGAACCAAACGGATCATTTGAAATTACAGCTCTTAGTAACCTTGATTCGATTCGGGTGGTAGAAAGAGACTATCTCAATGTAGGTCTTTCCTCAGGGTCTTCCTTTATTTTGAGCAATCTTGATCCTCAAATCTACACCATACTTGCCTACAGCAATGGTTGCAAGTTTAGTACACTTCTAAACCTCGAAACCAAAGAGCCTCCTATTGTAGATGGAAATACACCTACTATTCAGGAGCCAAGCTATCAAGTCGAGCCCGAGAGTTGCGGAGAGAGAGGAGTTATCCCTGGCAAACTTAGACTCGAATTTGCCCAAGGTGAAGTAAATGGGGACTATAGAATTATGGCACTTGGTACTGGTGAAGTTGCCGCAGGAGAAATTCAAGATCAATCCAGCCTAGAGCTCAATCTATCCAGCGGAACATATCTAGTGGAACTTAAGGTAGATGGCTGTACCTATCCAGTCGAGCAAATCACTATTGATCGTCAGCCTCAGGTATCTTTCAGTAATCCTGGTACAATTGCTATTTGCGAGGAATTTGAATTTACCCCAGAAACCTCGGAGGATTTGATTTTTACACTTCAGGATCCGGAGGGTAATATTTTTACAGCAGGCTCAGGGGAATCATTTCTACTGAATAAATCCGGGACTTATACCCTCTTAGGCGAGTCAAATCAAAATAATGGAAACTGTCCAAGAGAGGTGACTTTCGAGGCAAGTCTTAATCAAAAAATCAATTTTGACTTGGAGCTTTTCGAGGAAGATTGTTTTGGAAATCAGGTATATAGAGCTACAGTCGAAGACCTGGATATTGCTCAGACCTCTATCCGTTGGCTGAATGAGGATGGAGAAATCGTGGGTCGAGGCGAATTGTTCTATCCAACTGCGGTAGGTAATTACACCTTATCTGTCCAACCACTAGCAAGTGGATTTTGTGAAATCGAACCAATCCCATTTAGTGTAGAACCCCCGGTACTTTCGGTTCCAGTAGAATTGGAAGCTACCAAAATTTGTCCTGACCCGGCCACAGCGGTGATTACTTTAACAACCGATGAGGATGAGGTCGACCGGATTGAATGGATTTTCTTCGACTTAAATGACAATCGAGAGGATTTGCCTCAGTACAGTGGTCTTTACGAATTGACAGTGGATCGAGCAGGAAGCTATGAGGCTATTGTATTTAATGATATTGGCTGCGAAATAGGAAGAAACTTCATTGAAGTAAGCGTATCCACTTTAATCTCTGGACCTGAGCTGGAAGACACTTATGCTATCTGTTCAAAGGAAAATACACTTCCTGGTATCAATCCAGGTTCTTTCGAAGAATATGCTTGGTATTTTGAAGGTGATCTAGTTTCCACAACTCCAATCTACAAGCCTACTCAAGTGGGAACTTATCAACTTGAAGTTGTGACTATTGATGGTTGCCTGTTTGTCGGAGAATTCAGAACATTTGATGCCTGCAACTTCAGTGTGATCATGCCCAATGCTATGGTTCTTGGTGATTCAAATCGGGATTTCAGAGTACTAGTAAGTGAAGGCGTTACGGAAGCAGAGCTTTTCATTTACAATAGAATTGGAGAGCTCATCTACCATGAAGAGTCGAAAGAAATCCCTGTAGAATCCCCATTTTTCAATTGGTCTGGGACAACTATACGAGGAGAAAAAGTTTCTATCGGAACCCTAACAGTGGTCCTATTCCTTCGAAATCCTATTTACGGGTTTGAAGAAAAGCTAATTGGCTCGCTACTTGTGATTGAATAGGAAGGATTTTTTTTATTATCGGAAAAGTTCGAGTCCGATATTTTTCCTATTTTGATGGCCTGCAATCGAATGCATTATCAACCTTAATCCAAAAAACCTATTTCTATGTCACAAGCAATTAACCGAACTGCGCTTTTCAATGCCAGCTGCCTGGCTTTGATTACCACGGCATTTACCTTTGCTATCCGAGCTGGAATTCTCCCCCAACTGGGTGAAGACTTTGGGCTTAGTGCTGAGCAACTGGGCTTTATCAATTCCATGTGGTTCTTAGGCTTCCCGATATCCATGATCTTAGGGGGCCTTTTTTATCATAAAGTGGGACCAAAAATGATCATGAATATCGCTTTTGTCACTCACACCCTAGGAATTCTAATGACCCTGTTTGCTGGGGGATATACCACATTACTGATTTCCACCCTATTTATCGGATTTGGAAATGGCTGTACCGAAGCTGCTTGTAATCCAATGATAGCGGATATGTACACCGGTGTGAAAATGAATAAAATGCTCAATCGATTCCACATGTGGTTCCCTGGAGGAATCGTTTTAGGATCATTGATCTCGAAATTCATGACGGACGCTGGTCTTGGCTGGCAGCCACAAATCTGGGTAATGATGATCCCAACCATCGCCTATGCGGTTCTTTTCTTTGGAAAAGCATTCCCAAAGCCTTCTGTAGAAGGAGTTACTTCTATCTCAAGCAATGTCAAAGCAATGATCAGCCCGCTTTACATATTCCTGTTTATTTGTATGTCTATTACTGCTATCACAGAATTTGGTACTCAGCAATGGGCAAATGTAGTATTGGACAGTTCAGGAGCTAGCGGAATGCTTATCCTAGCCTTGACAACTGGTGTAATGGCCGTTGCTAGATTCTTTGCAGGGCCAGTGGTAGGTAAACTTGGACAGACCGGGGTTCTTTTGGGTGGAGCTATTCTAGCTACCATTGGAACTTACATGTTCAGCGTGGTTACAGGACCTGTTGCATATGTCGCAGCTATCGTTTTTGCCTTAGGTGTAGGTTACTTCTGGCCTGTGATGGTTGGAGCAGTTGCTCAGCGAGTCCCACTGAGTGGGGCATTGGGTATGTCAATCATCGGAGGTGTAGGAATGTTTTCTACCGCTATTTGGCAACCCATTATTGGAGGCTGGATTGACTCCGCCAGAGCATCCAATCTTGCTGAAGGGCTAACTGGAGCACAACTTGAACTTGCGACAGGTCAAGAAACGCTGTTGAAACTAACCATGTTCCCAGCAATTTTGATAGTCCTATTTATCATCCTATTTATCTGGCAAAAAGGAAGCAAACCTGCAGTCAGCGCCGCAGGAGCCCATTAAAAAATTAAAGCAGCCTTCGGGCTGCTTTTTTTATTCCTGACAAAAGTAACTTTCATATTCCTCTCGGAAGACCGTCCAAAGTTTCCGGTCTTCATCCCGGTAGGTAATCGCCTCAGTTCGAATGCTTATTTCCAAGCTATATGGAGTCTCTATAACAGTACCGTCTACCAAAGTTATCGTACAAGGCCCATCGACTCGCTTGATATCTTTCAAGCCAATATCCTGAAACCAGCTATCACATGAATTGAGTACAACAACAACGAATACACCTGCTAAAATTCTACCGACTTTCATTGGGTCTCTATTTCGAATTCAAAGTAACTCAATCATCACCAAAAAAAAAGCTACTCTCAAAAGAAATAGATCCTTTGATATTGCTTCACTTTCAAAAGAGAAGCTTTTTTAAATAAAAAAAAGCCCAACCTAAATGGTTGGGCCTGTTAGTGACCTCGTCAGGATTCAAACCTGAAACCTCCTGAGCCGTAATCAGGTGCTCTATTCAGTTGAGCTACGAGGCCGAAAGCGAATGCAAAGGTACGAGTAAATGGATTTTATCCAAACAACATGATCGAGGTTTTTTAAAAATATCTCAACTTATCTTCGGCGATACTTAAGAATTATTAAGGACAAAATCAGGATTAATCCTTAGGGATTTTCTATTTTTGCCCGCACTAGTATGATTATAATAGCATTTTGATGAAAAAAATACTCGGATTATTATTCGCCCTATCACTGATCTTTACCGCACAGGCACAGGAAAAAACAGGCCCTAAAGTCCCAATAGGGGGAAGGCCGAATATTCCTTCTGATCTTGTTCTTGAGTTTGGATTTAACCTGCTAAACAATCGACCTGCTGATTTGAGCACCCGATTTTTTGGTTCTAAGACATTCAACATTTACTATCAGCACCCTTTTCGCATTTTTGGGGAAAATTCTGGAGTCACTTTCAATCCTGGTTTTGGTATTGGCACAGACAAATTAGCCTTTCAAAATGATAGAAACCTATTTAATGACCCTGAAAAAGGACCTGAGTCAAGTCAACTTTTAGATTTGACCGAAGTCTATGGAGAAAACATCCAAGTCAACAAAAATACTTTTGCTCTAAGTTACTTTGATGTTCCTCTAGATTTTACCTACCATTTCAACAAATCTAACTACAGCAGAGGATTTCGGGTCTCGGTTGGAGGTAAGGTGGGAATCCTATACAACGCACACAGCAAAATCACCTATGAAGACGAGAATGGACTCACCAGAAAGGTAAAAGACTCACAAAACTACGGATTCGAACAAATCAGGTATGGAATTACGCTGAAGGCTGGTTCACCTGGCTTTTATGCATGGAGTTATTTCGGTCTGAATCGAATGTTCCAAGAGAATCAAGGTCCCGGCAATAATGAAGCACAACAAATAAGCTTCGGAGTGGCCGTCAATCTTTTCTAATTTCAAACCGGGTTTAGCCCGGTTTTTTTATGCCCACACCCACAGAAATCCTACAAAACAGGCCAAGAAGCCAAAAATAAATCCCGCGTAAATTTCAACGGGCTTATGAGCATCTAAGTACAGTCTCGAAGACCCCACAACCCCCGACAAAAGCAAAGATAGCAGCAATGGGTAGAGCACTTGGAAGTTAGTGAACTTCAAACCTAACACGACCACTATCGCTACCAAACCTCCAATACCGGTCATATGAGCAGACATTTTCCAGAAAAATGTAACTACGGTCAAAACCAATACTACCAAAGCAATCACACCAAGTGACTGCCAAAGAATTGGATCTAGTTCATTTATTTTGAACATGAAATAGACGGTCATTAAAAAATAGACGGTGGTAACTGAAAAAGGAATCGCACGATCTTTTATCGTATGCATGTGCAAACTTTTGACTGTTCCGCTAAGCCTCAACCCAAAAATGGTCAGCATAGGAATCACCAAGGTGGACAAGACAATCAAATAGAAAATCCTCAACTTAAAGGAGGCAGGAACACTGCTCGCCTCAGGCACTCCAAATAAGATCAACCCAAAAACCAGGGTCGGTACAATCAAAGGTTGAAATACGATGGAAATGACCAGGGCTATCGCTCTCTCCACTACAATTCTTTTCTAAGTCTGGCCACAGGGATTTGCAGCTGCTCTCGATACTTCGCTACGGTTCTTCTGGCAATATTATATCCTTTTTGATTCAGCATTTTAACCAACTTGTCATCGGAAAGCGGCTTACGCTTATCTTCCTCATCCACCATGGTCTGAAGGACTGACTTCACCTCCCGATTGCTGACATCTTCCCCACTGTCTGTCGATATCCCTTCAGAGAAAAAGTACTTCAATGGATATACCCCAAATTCTGTCTGGACAGCCTTGCTGTTCGCTACTCGGGAAACGGTAGAAATATCCATATCAATTCGCTCTGCTATATCCTTTAAAATCATTGGACGCAGATTTGTTTCGTCACCATCAACAAAAAACTCCTTTTGGTAGTCAATAATCGCATGCATGGTCCGAAGAAGCGTATTTTGACGCTGCTTAATCGCATCTATAAACCACTTCGCTGCATCCAATTTTTGCTTGACAAAAGAGACCGTTTCCTTTAGCTTTTTATCCTTTTTGTCGGACTTATCATAAGCGTCAAACATCTCGGCATAAGACCGGGATATTCGAAGCTCGGGTGCATTTTTAGAATTGAGACTGACTTCAAGTTTTCCGCCATTATTGACTAATATGAAATCAGGAATAATGTATTGAGTCCTTACCAAACCATCCGAAGTTCCTCCGGGTTTGGGGTTTAGGTGCGTGATTAGATGTACCGCTTCTTTCGTTTCCTCCTCAGTGAGATCACATTTCCGTTGGATTTTGGAGTAATGTTTCTTGGTAAACTCATCGAAGCAATCATGCAAAATCCGAATAGCATGCTGCACCACCGGGTCATCGGGATGCTCCTTACGCTCCAACTGAATCAGCAAACACTCTTGAAGGTTGCGGGCAGCAATTCCAGCAGGATCAAAATTTTGAATTTTTATCAATATTTCTTCCAGCTCATCGATATCGGTTTCAATATTCTGACTGAAAGCAAGGTCGTTGATGATCGCCTCTAAGTCGCGACGGATATATCCGTCATTCTCGATGCTTCCTATCAATTGCTGACCAATGATTCGCTGTCTATCATCTAGTCTGAGGAAGTTAAGCTGCTGAATTAATTGCTCATGAAGGGAAGATTGGGATGATATCGGCATCTCACGATCCTCTTCATCTGGATTGTAATTTCCATCTCCCTGCATTTTATACCCACTGTACTCGTCATCGAGGTAATCATCCAAGTTGATGTCCCGATCATCCACACCGAGATCCTCTTCATAAGAGTCCTCAAAATCCTCATCAGCGGCTGCATCCTCCTTTTCTTCCTTCCCCTCTTCCAAGGCAGGATTAATCTCCAACTCCTCCTCGATACGAGCATCGAGTTCGGCAGTAGGTACCTGTAGCAGTTTGATAAATTGAATCTGCTGCGGTGAAAGCTTCTGAGAGAGTGACTGACTGAGGTGTAACTTCTGCATTTGAACGGAATAAAACCTTTTATCTGGGTCTAAAAAAAGCCTTTTCAAGTGAAAAAGCCTTGAATTCAAAGTTAGGAAAAAGGAGCAAATTTTTGATAAAAAGCTTATTTAATCGTTTTTTTGCAAACCACTTAAAAGGGCTTCCCTTTTTAAGTAAAAACTCAAAATTCACAAACATGGCATTCAACAAACGGGTCAAAATCAAAACCTTATTGGAGCAGAGTCCGATCGGAGAATCAGTCACAATCATGGGCTGGGTACGTACCCGAAGAAGCAATAAAAATGTGTCTTTCATCGCTCTGAATGATGGATCCATCATCACCAACTATCAGGTAGTAGCCGATCCAAATCAGATTTCGGAGGAAATTTTAAAGAAATGTGCGACAGGCGCATGCCTAAAAATATCCGGAACTGTAGTCGAGTCCCAAGGTTCGGGACAGACATCTGAACTTCATGCAAACAGCATTGAAGTGCTCGGGGAAGCAGATCCGGAAAAATATCCCCTTCAACCGAAAAAGCATTCCTTGGAGTTTCTAAGAGAGATCGCCCACCTGAGAATGCGCACCAATACCTTCGGGGCTGTATTCCGTGTAAGACATGCCTTGGCTTTTGCCGTGCATCAGTACTTCAATGATAAGGGATTCTTTTACATCCATACCCCAATTATTACAGCGTCCGATGCGGAAGGGGCCGGTGAGACCTTCAAGGTAACCACCCTAGATATTGGAAATCCTCCTAAAACGGAAGATGGATCGGTAGACTTTAAGCAGGATTTCTTTGAAAGAGAAGCGAACCTGACGGTGTCTGGACAGCTTGAAGGAGAATTGGCTGCATTGGCTCTTTCTGAGATTTATACTTTCGGACCTACTTTCCGGGCCGAAAACTCCAATACCACCCGACATTTGGCTGAATTCTGGATGATTGAGCCAGAGATGGCTTTCTATGATGCCGAGGATAATGCTGATTTGGCAGAAGATTTCTTGAAATATTTGATCAACTACGCGCTGGATAATTGCCAGGAAGATCTGAAGTTTTTAGGAAATCGCCTCTTTGATGAGGAGAAGTCCAAGCCAGCTGATCAGCGTTCGGAGATGGGCTTGATCGAAAAGCTGAAGTTTGTAGCTGAAAATGATTTTGTACGGATCACCTACACCGAGGCTATCGACATTCTAAAGCGATCCAAGCCTAATCAAAAGAAAAAATTCCAATACCTGATCGAGGAATGGGGAGCTGACTTGCAATCGGAGCATGAGCGCTATTTAGTAGAAAAGCACTTCAAAAAGCCAGTGATTCTCACGGACTATCCGAAAGAGATCAAGTCTTTCTACATGCGACAGAACGAAGATGGCAAAACCGTAGCAGCAATGGACATTCTATTCCCAGGGATAGGAGAAATCGTGGGAGGTTCTCAGCGTGAAGAGCGAATGGACCTTTTGGTCAGCCGAATGGAGGAGCTTGGAATTCCGACTGATGAAATGTGGTGGTTTTTGGATACACGAAGATTCGGTTCTACTCCACACGCAGGCTTTGGTTTGGGCTTTGAGCGAATGGTGCAATTTGTCACTGGAATGGGAAATATCCGGGACGTCATTGCCTTCCCAAGGACGCCAGGGAACGCTGAATTTTAAGAAAAATCAATCAAGTAAAGATCCCCGACTGAAAGGTTGGGGATTTTTTTTGCAAAGGATTAGACCACCATCCAAAAAGTGACCCAAAAAAGAATATATCGGTAGATAATAAAGCTTGGAATCAGAAACACACCTAGCAGCAAACTTCTCCAAATTGCTCCTGCTTTGGATGTACTATATGCACCTTTGATTAAAGCATACATGTAGACAATCACAACAGCCAATAAAATGATCGATAAAGTCGCCTCATTCATCATCCCTCCGATGGAAAATGAAAACAAGCCAACTCCCAGATTAAATAAGGCAGGAAATAACACTAAAGCGAATAGAATATAAAAGCCATAGAAATAGGCTGAACCTGCAAAAAAATCAATCAAGTACAAATCCTCTCTTTTGAAAAATAGCAGCTTCAGAAACAGTCCTTGCAATACGACTAGAATAATTAGTAAGAGTTTCCCATTGGAGTTTGAAACTCGTTCGTAATTCGTTTTAAATAGCTCTTTATTCTCGCCACTCTTCGCAAGATGTGTGATTACAACTTTTTCAATTTGGCTGCTATAGGGCAATTGATACATCTGGACTTCCAGAGAAGTGTTGAATGTAGAGATAATGGGGAATATGAAATAGATCAGGTTTGCAAAAAAGAAGAGTTGGAGTGGTGAGAGGTATTTTCTCCTAATCCCTATGACAAAATTCCGAGTCAGTTCTCCTGGCCGAGTAATCAATAATTTGATCGTTGAAAGAAACTTTCCATCGGCGACAAAGACAGAGGCAATCAATTCTTCAAAAAAATGACTGAGCTTTTTATCCTTCCTTTCGAGTTTTTTTTCTCCGCAAGAGTAGCAAAACACGCCTTTTAGCTCTTCACCACACCTTACGCAAACATTCCTTTGGTCAACCATCGATAAAACAATTTCCGAGAAGATTAATATCTCGAATAATTGTATCAATTCAAACAATCGAGTTTTTTCAACTTACTACTTTCACCCTTCGGGCAAGAGGAATACAAAGGAGACTGAAGAAAATCGCGATATAACCCACTAGGTTAAAGTTTGTAAGCTGGCCAAGGGCATTTTCACCGATGATCATCCCTGCAATCAGGGAAGCTAGCCCGGTAGCCATTTGCTGCACTGCCGAATTGAAACTCAGAAAACTACCTCTATTCTCAGGTCTAGCAGTACCCGTGATTATCGCGGCTGCAGGAACATAGCGTCCATTGGAGGTCACAAAGAACATCGTCGAAATCATCAATACAAAAGGGATAGGAGTTACTCCTAGATTGGTGATCACTGCGATGGGGATGACGTTTAGAAACATAAAAATGGTGAAGACTTTGAGCTTTCCGTATTTATCAGACATCTTCCCTACCCATGGTGAAGTAAAGATGGTGAAAGCGCCTCCAGCCATATAGATATAAGTCAATTGAAGTTCAGTGAAACCTACATTGGCTACCGTGTAAGGACTCAAAAACGGAATAATCATAAACTGACCAAACATCATCATGACCGACAAAGTAATGGCACGCATTTGATTAGAATTACTTGTCACTCTTTTTACTACTTCGAGCGGATGGGGTCTTTGAACTTCCTGCCCAAGATGATCGGCAATATTGGGAATGAATCGAAATATCATCCCTAAGCTGACTAAAGAAAGTCCTGTCAAGATGAAAAAAGGCGTATGCCAATCAGATAGCCCCGCCAAAAACAGTCCAAGCGGAACCCCAAGCACAGAAGCTACCGAGAAGGCCGCCATGACCAATCCCATGGCTCTTCCCCGTCTGGCATCAGGAATCACATCACCTATAATCGCTAAGATCAAGGCCGAAGTCAATCCTCCAAACAATCCGGACAAGATCCTGGCTAAAAGTAGGATACCGTAGCTAGGAGAAAGTGCGCAGCCTAAAGTTGCTACCGTAAAGCCTACATAAACCCAAAAAAGGATTTTCTTACGATCAAATCGATCTAAAAAAAATGCTCCAAAAAAACTGGAAATCCCTGCACTGAAGGTGTAAGATGATACCAATAAACCAAATTCACTAGGAGATATCTCAAATAGCCGCATCAATTGAGGCCCCAATGGCATCAAGATCATGAAATCCACAATGTGGATAAAATTGATAGCTGCTAAAGTCCAAAGCAGCAATTTTTCACGGTTCATAAAAATCCTTTATCCGAAAACCCATCCATTTCCAGGTTAGTTTGCTTTGAGAGAAAAATATTTAAGAATTCTCAACGAATTCAAAAGTACGGGGAATTTGCTCAATAATATCTGATGCTATGGTTCCCTGAAATCTGATTTTTCCTGCATATTCTCCTGCTAGTCCATGATAAAAAACTCCGCAGATAGCTGCATTTTCAGGACTATAGCCCATTCCCAAAAAAGCTGTGATCATTCCTGTCAGGACATCTCCAGCCCCACCAGTAGCCATAAAATGCGTCCCAGTACTATTGAAAAGCTGTCTTCCATCAGGAAGGCTTATCAATGTATTTGCTCCTTTGAGCACAAGAACAATCTGATAGTTCTTTGCAAGATCTGAAGCTTTCTTCATCCGGTCAGGATGATTGACGCAGTTGCCAACTAGCCGCTCAAACTCACCCAAATGAGGAGTAAGAATTGAGTTTTTTGGAAGAAGTGACATCAATTCCGGATTTCTTGACAATACATTCAATGCATCTGCATCTAAGACCATCGGCTTTGAAAAGGATTTAAGTAAAAACTCCAGTTGCTTTTCTCGGTTGTCAACTCCCCAGCCAGGCCCTACACCGATCGAATCAAAAGCATCCAAATCTTTGAAATCTTCCCCAATAACCATGGCTTCGGGAACTGAGGCTTGTATGATAAAACGTTCTGATTCATCAATTTGACAAGTCACAAGACCCGCCCCAGTCCGCAGTGCACTTTTTGCGGATAAAACGACGGCTCCCATTTTCCCCAGACTTCCCCCAATCAGCAATATTCTCCCAAAATCTCCCTTGTGCGAGAATCGGTGAAACCGTTTGTGTCTCTCTGGGATGTCCTTCTTTTGGGTATAAAATATATCAGATTCAAACTCTTGGTATAAACTATCGGCTATTCCAATATCTACCAGTACTAACTCACCAACGACTTGGGCGTTTTCGGGAAATAATAAGGAAAGCTTAGGAAAGGCAAATGTGACCGTGTAATCCGCACATGCAACCAAACTCTTATCATTTACAACTCCCTCTGATAAAAGACCGCTGGGAATATCTATGGCTATTTTTAATCCTCGCTGCTTATTCCAAGAATCAACTATCGGACGAGCCGAGTCTCTCAACTTGCCTTTCAAGCCAACTCCTAAGAAAGCGTCTATAAATATACCTTTAGAGGGAAAGTCAAAATCTTCAAAGCTTACTTTGCTTACGCCTTCTGGTAATCTGTCAAAATTGATTTTGGCATCAGCAGAAATATCAACTTCATCATTGAAACAAAGCACTACCGTTACCTGATAGTTTCTTTGCTGTAAATGCCTGGCAATTCCAAGACCATCTCCTCCATTATTTCCACCACCCACATAGATGAAAATTTCTTGACCAGTAAATTTCTGTTCCTCAAACCAATGGATAAAGCCTAGAACTGCTGTTTCCATCAGTTCATAGCTTGACTGCCCACTTCTTTTGCAATGCATCTGGTCCAGTTTGCTGACAGCGTCTCCTTTAAGAATCCGTATCATAAAACCTCCTCTGTTTTTACAGCTAATTCACGTTTTGGAATAGAAACTAAAAATAAAAACCCTAAGCCTACAAGAAAGAAAATCCCAAGTGAAAGTGCCGAATTCCGCATGCTTCCTGTTAGTTGTTCGATTGCACCGTAGGAAAAGGTACCGAGCACAATTGCCATTTTTTCAGTGACATCATAAAAACTGAAAAAGCTGGCATGATCCGTAGTGCTTTGAGGAATCAATTTGGAATAGGTAGATCTAGAAAGGGACTGAATCCCCCCCATCACAAGACCGACCACAAAGGCCAAAGCAAAAAACTCATACACATTGTAAACATAGTATGCTGCAGCACAAATCATCGTCCAAATTAGAACCATGATGATAAGGCTAGTTTTGTTTCCGAATTTCTTCGAGATGAAAGCAAAAAGATAACTACCAATAATAGCCACGAATTGGATAATGAGAATGGTAATTATTAATTGATCTCCAGGCAGTCCAAGTTCTTTGTCTCCAAAGGTGGCGGCTAGGTACATGACCGTCTGAACCCCCATGGAATAGAAGAAAAAAGAAGCTAGAAATCGCTTTGTAAAGGGCATCTGTTTGATCAAACGAAAAACTTTTCTTATTTCCTGATAACCAGAAAAGAACAATTCCCTCTTTATTCTTTTATTGTAAGGATTTTTAGGAAGGTATCTGAAGGTGATTTGGGAAAACCCAGCCCACCAGACTCCAGTAATCAAAAAAGAAATCCTAGCAGCCATCCCCCCTTCAGGAATACCAAAAAGATGAGGCATTTGAATCATTAAAAGGTTCACTACCAAGAGCACCACACTTCCAATATATCCGAGGGCAAAGCCTTTGGCACTTAGTAAATCGTACTCATCCTCTTTTGATATCTCAGGAAGAAAAGCATTATAGAACACAATACTCCCCGCATAACCAACACTTGCTGTTACGCTACAGATAATTCCCCATTCCAAATTATCTCCCTCAAAAAAGAAAAGACCTACACAGGCGACAGAACCTAGATAGGCAAAAAACTTCATGAATTCGAGTTTCTTCCCACTACTATCGGCTATACCAGATAGAATAGGAGAGATCAAAGCTATAACTAGAAAGGAAAAAGATATAGAATACGAATACAGAACCGTATTGATGATTTCAAATCCAAAAAATGAAACAAGTTCTGATCCGTCAATTCCTTTAGTAACGGAATTGTAATAAACTGGAAAAATGGTAGATGTAATGACTAGGCTATATACCGAATTTGCCCAATCATACATGGCCCAGGCATTTTGAACTTGCCGCTTATTTTTTATCAGGACTGCCATTATAGAAAAAAAGCTATCTCTTTGGGGAGATAGCTTTAATTTTTAAAGTATTTCTAAATTAATTATTCACAACTTTTCCTACTGAAGCGTAAAGAACTCGTCTTGCATCCGCTTCTCTAAGTTCTGTCTGAACATCAGAGATTGGACCCATTTTCACGTCCTTATCTACCTTCATAGAGATTGTAATCATTCCTCTATCTGCTTCTGGCAAGGCATCACGCTCTCTGTTAACCCACTGTACAATATCTGCCGGGGTCAAAAGAGCATCATTAGCTTGCACTCTTGGCTCAGAACCATACAAGGCTGTGTTTTTTGGCTTACCAATGTACACGTACGAGATAAGAGTTTTCTTCTGAAGCTTCTGAAGCTGTGTAGCCTGAGGAATCTTTTGCTCTACCAAGATTTCCTGCTCTCTCAATACTGTCGTCACCATGAAGAAGAACAACAGCATAAAGATAATATCAGGAAGGGCTGAAGTAGGGATGTTCTCCGATGTTTTGGTTTTTTTCTTAAACTTTCCCATATCAACTTCCAATTTTATCAGGTTCTGCAATAGAAATCGCCATTGGAATACCTTCTTTTCCTTTGTCGATGAGCGCTTTTTCAGCATCGTCATTTCCAGGAAGTGTTCGATATTCGGCGGTTTCGAGATTTACTCGCTCTGCATAGATGTCAAAGTAAGCTTTCTTTGCCAAGTCAAATACTTCCAAGTACTTCTCATAAGAGGTTCCACGGTTTGTTTTGATAGAGACTACAGCTTCTCCTGGATGGTCTGAAGACTCTGGATCACGTGCAGCTTGAGCTCGCAATGACTGTGGAAGCGAGTTGAATAATGCTTGTGCATCTTCATCTGGAGCTCCGAAATTCAAAACGAAAGCTTTGATATCTTCATCTAATCCTTCTGCAGATTCACGATATTCACCTTCTACTAGTAGGTCATCATTCGCATTGACAAGAATGGTAAAGATGTTTCGTTCGTTTTTATCAATTTCTGGAGGTGGATTATTCGGATCCAACTTCGGAGGCAGTACGTTTAAGATACCTTTGTCCGAAGCGATCGTCGTGGTCACGAGAAAGAAAATCAAAAGTAGGAAGGCAATATCTGCCATCGAACCTGCATTGACTTCCTGACTCATTCTGCTTTTACTTTTAGCCATAATTATTTGATAGCTTTATTGAGTTCCGTAAATACAATTCCTACCAATGCTACAATCGCTAATACATATGTGGTAATCAACATACCACCTACAAACTGCGAACCTGTTGGAGTTAGGTTGAACGGATCTGCTTCAAACTTAGGAAGTACTTCATTACTAGAAATCGAGTATGCGATAAAGAACAATACTACGATTCCGATGATGCCAACCACTGTTTTTAGCAAAGATTTTGGATTGTCCAGAGACTTAATAAGCGGCATAACGATCGCAAAGAAAGCCCCAGCAATTACTAGACCGTATCCAGCATAAAGGAAAATGTCATAAGTATCCATAATGTTTCTTCTTTGGAGTTTTAGAATTTAATAAGGAAATGCTACAAAAGACGGATTACTTACCAGTCAATTTGTGCTTTACAAGCATGTCCACCAAAGAGATGGATGCATCTTCCATATCGTTCACCAAAGAATCGATTTTTGCAACGCAATAGTTGTAGAATAGCTGAAGGATAATCGCAACGATCAAACCTGCTACGGTTGTCAAAAGGGCGATTTTAATACCGCCTGCTACTAGGGATGGAGAGATATCACCGGCTGCTTCGATAGAGTCGAATGCACCAATCATACCGATTACGGTACCCATGAAACCAAGCATTGGAGCCAAGGAGATGAATAGCGAGATCCATACTAGACCTTTTTCCAAACGACCCATTTCTACGGAACCGTAGGCGATGATTGACTTCTCCACCATCTCGATGCCTTCTGAGTATCTCATCAGACCTTGAGTAAAGATGGAAGCAACCGGGCCTTTGGTGCTCTTAGTAACATCCTTAGCTGCTTCAATTCCTCCCGAAGCTAGCGCATCTTCTACCTTTGCCAAAAGCTTCTTGGTATTAGTAGTAGATAAATTGAGGGTAATGATTCTTTCTAACGCTACAGCAAGTCCCAAAATAAGACAAACCAAAACTGGCGTCATAAAGACAGGGTCTCCTTCGATAAACTTCTCTTTAACGACTTGGTGGAAACTCTGCTCCTCAGCTACGATCTCGTCGTCAACTACAGTGGGAGAATCTTGTGCGATTGCGAATACAGGTGCGAACAGGATTCCTGCAAGCATGAACAAAGCGATTAACTTTCTCATAATGTGATTTTTAAATAGACTTTTGATAAAGGTTAAATGGTTTCTAGACTAAAATCGAGTTTTAAAGTTATCATTTTTTGAATTCAAAAAACAATGGGGTCTTTTAGATTTTTGTGAAATATTCAGGCTTTTTGACTCGAATTCGTCAATTTTTACACGAGCGGAAGGAATATTCCATTTTCTAAAATCCCAATAACTCTCTAACTCGATGCTAAAATTTCATTTTTTTCCTGAAACAAAAAATTATTCATGCTAAGATTCCTAAAATTCAAGTCAATAATTATCATAAATCCATCAAATCACCTCTCTATGGATTCTTCAGTAAACTATTGATTGGGTAAAATTTTAAGCAAAAAAGCGCTTACAGGACAATCAAAAGTACTTTTCACCGTCCGATACTTCAAATCAGAGTATTTATTCTTTGTTCAAAATCATTATTCCTTTTTGACCTTTTCAAAACCAAACCCCTGATCAATTCTCCTTCAAAACCGGCAATCTTGAATTTGTGTTCTCCCACCATCGCTCCAACTTGCTCTTCATCTCTGAAACTAAAAACGGTAACTGATTGGCTAGATTCTCTTTTTCTTGTGGATCGGAAACTAAATCAAAAAGCTCCACTCCTTCTCCATCGAAATAATAAATCATTTTGTAATTACCTGAGCGAATAATTGAATAGGGTAAGACATCAGCCCCTCGATAATGAGGGAAATGCCAAAAGAAATCCCGCTCTGGCAATTGACCTTGATTAAGCAAAATCGATTTAAGCGACTGTCCATCTCCCACATTAAAATCCGTTTCCAGAAAATCCAAAATAGTAGGAAGCCAATCCATAGTAATTATTGGGATATCTGAGGATGCCCCACTAGGAATTTGACCTGGTAGGGAAACGATAGTAGGAACCCTAATCCCTCCTTCATAGGGATATCCCTTGAATGATCGAAGGCCAAGATTGACCGTGACGGGATTATCCGGGTTACCTACCAGACCTCCATTATCGGAAGTGAAAATAATAAGCGTGCTTTCACGAAGGCCCAATTGGTCTAGCTTACTTATCACTTTCCCTACATTTTGATCCAAGTTTTCTATCAAAGCCGCGTAAGTTGGGTTTCGCTGTATGCCGGGTAGTTTATTTTGATATTTCTTCACCAAAACTTCTGGCCCCATTATGGGCGTATGAACCGCATAAGGAGCCCAGTGAATAAAAAATTTATTCTCTTGATTTTGGATGAAATTGATGATCTCACTTCCTTCTCGATCGGTCAAAAACTCCCCTTCCTGTCTTGCCGGCAGGTTTTTAATCACATAATCCGGATTTGGATTTGATGAAATATAGGGATCGAAGTAACTGGGTGGCTGCCCTAAATCATTTCCGCCAATATTCATATCAAAGCCTTGGTCCTCCGGATGAAATCCTTCTTCTCCCAAATGCCACTTCCCTACATGCAAGGTACTATAATCCATGGATTGTAGACGCTCAGGTAGAGTCACTTCCTCTAGTGGCAGATAGCCCTGTATTTTTGGAGTCTTCATGGATCTATCTTCGAAAATCTCATATTCTCCCTCCTTACCAGAAGTCGAGTAACCTTGGAATTTTGCGCGAATCCAATCTGTAATTCCCAATCTCGCCGGGTATTTGCCAGTCAGTAATGCCGCTCGGGTTGGGGAGCAAATAGCTGCTGCAGCGTAGGACTGAGTAAAAAGCATCCCTTCAGCGGCCAATCGATCTATATTAGGAGTCTCATAGAAATCACTTCCATAAACACCTAAATCTGAAGCACCCAGATCATCGACATGAATAATTAAAATATTTAAGTCTTTTTTCTGAGCAATCGACTGCCCAAAAACCACCATTAAAGCCAAAAAAGTAACTATTTGTAGCACTCGCATATTTCCTTGATTGAATCTTATGGATAAGATAAAATCTTTTCATTAAAAATTTCAGCTTTTGCTAAGTCAGCTCCCGTAAATAGAATTGATTTGATTTTCGAGTGCTGGTAAATTCAGTTTAGTTTCTTCAAGTCAGAGGAATTCGGGAGTGGTAATTTTTACCCTCCCGGCCTCTGCACCAATCGGGAGTTTAGTTGCAGGTTAAATAAATAGCCCCCAAGAAGTATTGGCTACTAATTGGGGGCTTTTGGTTTAAGTATTTTTGGATTCAAATAAACAACAACTTACATCAGTCGCTTAATCGTCCAAACGATAATCGCAAAGAGAAAGATTAGAATAGAAATCTTATTGATTCCATGCATCATTCTCAAATTGAAGTTTGATTTTTGATTAGGATCTGGTTTTTTAAAAACCCGAATGAAGTAATTACCCACTTCACCAAGCTTAAAAAACTCCTTTACTTTATTTTTTTCGGCCATTTTTTCCATTTTGTCTTAGAACAGGTCCAGATTCAGAATAGTTTACAATTTCAGCTAAAATCAAAGGTTTTTAAATAGCCTCAGGTTCGGACCACATCCCATCTTCCCGGATGATCTCAATCAGCTCATCAACAGCCTTTTCTGAAGGTACCGAACGCTTGATCACTTCTTTCCCTTTGTACAAAGTGATCTTTCCTTTTCCTGAACCCACATAGCCATAATCCGCATCTGCCATTTCACCGGGACCATTGACTATGCAACCCATGATTCCGATTTTTACTCCTTTTAGATGGTCAGTGCGTTTTCTGATCATAGCCGTTGTTTCCTGAAGGTCAAAAAGCGTTCTACCACAAGAAGGACAGGAAATATATTCGGTCTTGGACATTCGGGTTCTAGCTGCTTGAAGTACGCCAAAAGACACATTGTTGTGTAGCTTGATTTGCTCCAAGACCTCTTCTCTGGTATGTGCTTTTTCCTTTTCTAGGGAAATCAGAATCCCGTCTCCCATTCCATCTACCAAAAGTCCACCCACGTCAGTCGCTGCATACAGCATGGTCTGATCGGCTGTTTGGTCTGGATAACTTACTTTGACCACAACAGGAACCTGAATTTGCTGATCCATTAAGGATACAAAAGCCCTTCTGAGTGCTGGCATGCCGTGAGCATTGGATGTCTTTAAAATCAGTACCAGATCCTTGCGGTTTCGAATTGATTGGATAACCTCGGACACTTGCGTATCAAAAACTTCAAGGAAATTCAATTGAGGATGAAAGTCCTGTGCAGATTGAAATTCATCCAAAGTGTACCTAGGATAGATATTTTCCCGAGTTTGACTTTCTTCCCAAGTGGCGAAATTTTGGATTTCCCGCATGCCGTTTGGCAACATAAAAGGAATGGGATGATCTCCTGAATACACGAAATCACATCCGAGATCATTCATTTTCCATTTATCCAGCTCAGGAAGGTAAAAATGACCAACTGCCTTCATTTCCTTCTCCGTAATTCCGTCAATACGGGAAATATCTGTAATAACCCGAGGTACATTCTGCCCACCAAAATTGTAAATCTCAGCTGACTCACGCTTGGTATGCTCAAAAGGAGTAATCGGATACTTCTCAATAGGATCGATAGTAGCATGAGGCAATCTTGAAATGTATCGGTCAATGAGTGCTTTCGCAACCGGTGCCTCAAACTCAGGGTCTTCTGTCAAGGAAACCCGCACCGTATCACCAAGACCATCTTCTAGCAGGGTACCGATTCCCACGGCTGATTTGATCCGGCCATCTTCAGCCTCTCCTGCTTCGGTTACCCCCAAATGAAGCGGGTAAGGCTTAAATCCTCCTTCATTTAGCTTTTGCACAAGCAGACGATAAGCCTGCACCATGACTTGAGTATTGGAGGACTTCATCGAGATCACGATGTCATGATAATTTTCATCCTCACAAATCCTCAAAAACTCCAAAGCCGATTCAACCATCCCTAATGGGGTGTCGCCATAGCGGCTCATAATCCGATCTGAAAGCGAACCATGATTAGTCCCGATTCGCATAGCAGTACCATTTTCCTTGCAGATTTTCACCAAAGGCAAAAAACGCTCTCGGATTCGCGCTAGCTCTTCCTGGTAACTTTCATCGGTATATTCGATTACCTCAAACTTCTTCTTGTCAGCATAATTTCCCGGATTGATCCGGACTTTCTCCACAATACCAGCTGCAATTTCTGCAGCATTTGGAGTAAAGTGAATATCTGCTACCAAAGGAGTGTTGTAACCACGCTTTCTAAGTTCATCTCTAATATTTCTAAGATTTTCAGCTTCCTTGATACTAGGTGCAGTGATACGGATTAGTTGACATCCACTTTCGATCATTCGGATGCATTGCTCCACAGAGCCTATGGTATCCATGGTATCCACTGTGGTCATAGATTGGACCACTATAGGATTATCTCCTCCGATGATGACATCTCCTACGCGTACCGGGATAGTCTTTCGTCTGTTATAGGATGTGAGGCTGTCGCAATAGTTTAGCTCCGCAGTTTGAATGGTTGGGTTCATAGTATCAGATATCTCCGAGTTGTGGTCGAATGGTAATTTCCTCAACAACCGAGGCAGGAGAAAGGTTATAAGCTGCCCAAACGGTATCAGCTACATCCTCGGCTTTCATAAAACGCTCAATAGGCAGATCCACTCCCTCCCAGCTCGCAGTAAAGGTCGCTCCTGGAAGGATAGATGTCACCTTGATTCCAAATGGTTTCATTTCTTCCCGCAGACACTTGGTCATTCCCAACATGGCCCATTTGGATATTGCATAACTACCTCCATTAGGATAGGCAGTCGTCCCAGCTATTGATCCCATACTAAATACATGCCCTGATTTGCTCTCCATCATTTGAGGAAGAATGGCTCGTACGAGGTAATAAGCTGAGTATAAATTCGTCTCCATCATGAGTTCAAAATTACCTTCTGGCTCTTCATGAATGGCTCCTGGAAGAAATACGCCTGTGTTATTCACCAAGACATCTATCTTAGAAAATTCATTGGCTTTTTGTGCCAAATTCATTACTTCTTCCTTTTTAGAAAGATCAGCTTGAACAGTCAGTACTCTTACATCTGAATTGATAGCTTGAAGCTCTTTCTCTAAGGTTTGTAAGTCATCAGCGTTTCTGGCGCAGGTAATTATATCAAATCCTTCTTTTGCAAACCGGAGACAAATAGCCCTTCCGATGCCTTTTGTTCCGCCTGTGACGAGGATACATTTTCCCATTAGATTGTTCGTGTTTTAATAGTTAGTATGACAACTATCTAGCAGTGGCAAAGTTACATTTTTTTATCAAAAGAGTGCCGAGACTTGCATCCTTCCAACATGAACTACTCGATCAAGGCCCTGAGAATTCCTGCCTTCGTAGACCAAATTCATCTGAAGTCCCTCACCGATTTTCTGAAGCCAATTGAGGGACCAAGTAATATTAGTACCCGGTGTCAAGGCTTGGAGCATTTCATAACCGACCGGAGAATTAACCACGCCATTGTAGTCTATCTCGATCCATTTAAGATTCGCAGTCAAAGTCGTCTTAATGGCTTTTGCAAGTCGAAAATCCATTCCTGTCTGATGAAGTATGGCTCTTTCATCCAATTCCAAGTTGGAAGTATTTTGCTTTTGGGTATAAGAATAGGTTGCCGTAGCCCTAAAAGAAGGGCTGGGCTGCCATGCCAATTCAGGCCCTGTATTCAATTGCTTGATTATGAAGTTTCGATTATCCAAAAAGTCAGAACTAGCAGCCTTCTCTCCGATGCTACCTACCCATCTCAAAGTAAGAAGACCACCAAAATTGACCCGCGAATTGATCCGCCAATCCTTTTGAATTTGATCTTCAAAGCCTCCTGCCAATAATTGCTTGATTTGAGAATCAAAGTAAGAAAGATCCAAGCCGTATTTAGCCGAGGCACGATTAAAGAAGAAACTGGACCGCAGCACCTGTCTGAGTGACAAGATGTCCTCCCGGTTCACCGAGCCAATGAAGGGGTTAATCCGATCCAGAAAATTATTTGAACTCACCTTTTTTTCAACACTTAGACTTGATGTATTAGAAAATTTAGCAAGCCAAGCTTTCAGGCCCCCTTCTTCTTGCCAACTGGCTGGAAACTTTGCCTGGAGTCTATAATTGAGCAGGGTGGTATAAGCTTGAACATAGGTGTCAGTCGGTACGAAGATCTTTACATACAGCTTTTCTTCTGGATTGATCGCTAGGTAAAACTCATTCAATTGCTGAATTCCATCGCCATTGTCATCCCGCCAAGTATGCGTCCCATCTCCATTCGGAGCCGGTATAAAAATATACTCCCGCTGAAGCTCCCTACCGTTTCCTAGGGCATAACTTAGCTCACTGCGAATCAGATTTTTTGCAATAGATCCCAAGTAGTCGACCTTACCCATGACAGTCAATTCCTCCGGCAGGTCTCTTCGAATGTATTCGATAGTCCTGTAAGTGAAAGTCGACTGGAGACTGTGATTTTGCCATTGCTTTTGGAATCTTGCATTGGCTGTGAAAGCCCGGGTATCGGTCTCGAGTTCTCCCTCAAAAGGTGCTCTATCTTCTCGCCAGGCAGCATCTATTCGGAATTTCGTTTTTAAGCTATCCTGATTCTGCAGGAAAATTAAGTGCTCCTGAAAATTCATCGCAGTACCCAAAACCGAATCACTCTCGACCGCAATCACTGCATTTCTATCCAAGGAATAGCGATATCCTGGGACAAGAATTTTGGACTTGTAAGTAATCTCTCCGAGGTAGCGCTGCCAGTCTGAGCGGATGCTATCCTGATCACTTTTCAGTAGAAAAAACTCATTTCGAAGCCGAATTCTATGCCCAATCTCTGTATTCCAGTTGGCCTTGTGCTGTTGTCCTCTGAGCATCTTTGCTCTATTTCGAAGGTAAAGCTGATAGTCAAAGCGATTGAATGCATCCTTTTCCAAACTGACATCTGCTCTGAAAAGTCGCTCAGCAGCAGCCGTAGCGTTCACAACCGTAGGGTCTATGCCCCAATCCCGATCAAATTCAATATATCGGAAACGATCAATGAAATTAAAGTTGGTAGAGTTGTACTCGAATTCTGCACCCGAACGCAGCGTATATTCTGGCAAAAAATTCAATTTTCTTCCTTCCGAACTTAAACCGACTTTCCAGCCGAGTCCCTGATTATCCTCATCATCTATTTCAGAGAATAAATTCCGATCACGGGAAGACCAAGCTAGCTCAGAATAGATTTTCTCCTTTTCCCCAAGTTTTATTCGGGTACCTGCGGTGAGCATTCGCCGGCTATCTGGTGCAGGAAGTTGGGTCAAAATAGAATAATCCCCCTGTGGCTGACCATTTACACGCGGCACATATTCGAACACGGTCCCATTCGCCAATTGATTGACACGGCGATAATCTCCATTCCCATTCCCTACCAAGGAGAAAGCAAGTTCAAAATGCGCTACGGCTGGGTCGGTGCTGTACCGATAATAGGTAAAAGCCACTCCGGCTCCATCCAATTCTGTGATCCGCTCATAGAGAATTTTACTGGGATCATAGGCTACCGAATCTATTCTCGGAATGACGGCATTTTGAACCTGATCTCCCACACTACTCAGTAGACTCAATTCTTCCTGAGAAAACTCTGTGAATAATGGCCTGTTTCGGTTATCTCTCTCCTGATAATAATTGAAATAGAGATCGACATTGCCCTTACTTTGGATATGATTGGCTCCGATTATGGATCTGGAAAAATTCCGCTCTGCGTATTCAAAGTCAACGCGTATTCGGGAAAATTGAGTGATCAGAACGGAGGGTGTAAAAGTGATTTCAGCCTGATTGTAATCAATGACATAATCAGCATTGAAACCTCGCTGTAGTAATTTCCCGTCAAGAAAAACCCGTTCTGAATTGGCCATGACAATAATGAAGCGCTCATTATTCGGCCCTGTAAGTCGGTAAGGTCCTAAAACCCCTTCAAGAGGAGGAACATTAATGGAAGCGAATTTCCCTTTGGCGACAGAAGCAAAAGCCTGTGTACTGGCCTTCCAACCATTTGCCTGATACTCGGAAGTAAACCGCAAGCCCTGTACATTTTTATAGTATCGCAAAAACTCTGATTCTCGCTGCTGAAGGACCACATCTCCAGCCGAAAGGTTGAAATTTTCATTATACAACTCTATCAACACATTATCAAAATCCTGCAGCTGTTGCGTGTTTCCCTCTGGCTGGAAAGGAACATTCTGATCGGTGATACTGGCACGAATGCGTAGATTTTCAGCTATTTCACCTTCCAATTGCAGATTCAAGGCAGAATTAACAAAGACATTCTGTGTATTTCCCACCGATATTCCGCGTGTCAGACTACCGGATTTATAGAGATTAGTGGTGGGAAAAAGCTCTTCTCGAAAGTCAAAAATCTCTGAATCCACTACCCTATTATCGTAAAAACGAGCAGCCGAATCATAATCAACTCGGAGGCTTCTACGAGCTACTGCTTGATCCCAGCGAAATGGGAAGGTTCGAAAGCAAATACGGATGCTGGAACTTTCAAAATCATCAGGAAAAACAATCTGTATTTGATTGGTATTCAGATCAAAAGACCACCTCAGAGAATCAAACCCATCACCAACTATTCGGATACTTTCCTCAATGACAGAAAGGGAATCTAACTCCAAGCCTTGCTCCAGAAGGACTACCTGATAATCCCTGCACTTCTCCTGTGCCTTCGCTGCTGAAAGCGAAAAGCCGAAGATCAGGAAAAGAAGTATCAAAGTCCTCATAGCCAATCTAGTCCTAGAGACCAAGGTAGCAATTACTACCTATTGTGTGAGGGGGAAAGTTAGATAAAAAGTCGTCCCCTCTCCTATCTTCGTTTCAAACCATATCTTTCCACCCGCTGTCTCTACACCGCTTCTCGCTATGGCGAGGCCCAGTCCTGAGCCTGTGGACTTGGTACTGAAATTCGGGATAAAGATCTTATCACGCAGCTCTTCGGGTATTCCTTTGCCATTATCCGATATCTCTAGAAAGACATCCTGCTCAGTCATCCAAAGCCATACATTGATGACCGGCCGTTTATTCCCTTCTACCGCTTGCACTCCATTAATTATCAGGTTTGAAATCACCCTGCCAAAAAGCTTGTCATCCCCTTGGATGGGTATTTCATTCGTAAATGAATCGTCTTTGAATATCAAATCGAGCCGCTCGTCATTTTTGAACAAGTCCAACACTTTCATTAGCACAGACTTGAAGTTCATTCGCTCGTTTTTCGGAAGCGGCATTTTGGCAAAAGTGGAAAATGAACTGGCAATTCCACTCAGGGCATCCACCTGATGAATCAGGGTTTCGAATGATTCTTTCAACTTCGAAGTGTCATCAAGCCGATCTTGTTGCTGTAGTCTGAGCAAATGCTGAAGCGTAAGCTTCATGGGTGTGAGTGGGTTTTTGATCTCATGGGCTACCTGTTTGGCCATTTCCCTCCAGGCAGATTCCTTCTCAGTAGAAGCTAATACCTTCTTACTTGCTTCTAGCTTGAAAAGCATGTTGTTGTATTCATTGACCAGCATCCCAATTTCATCCTTTGTATCCCAACGCATCGGTTCATTATTTTCAAGATTGGTGGTTTTGAGTTTTTGCGTCAGCAGTCGGAATGGGAAAGTCAAATTCTGCGAAACAAAATAAGACACGATCAAGAACAAGATAAATATCACCACAAAAGCATTGAAGATATTACTCATCACATCTGCGATCAATGAGTTCAATTCCGACTCAGATTCAAAAAATGGAACAGACAAAATCGCTACTTCTTCCTGATCGGAAGGTGGTAAGATGGCTAGATAAACGGATTTATAGCTCAAGGACCCAAGTCTTTCATCCACTAGCAGCTGAATCTGGTTATTCTCTACTATTCCTGCCATTGCGACAGGATTGATGAGTCTAGAGAGGAGCTTCTTATCGAAAATATTTGGCCGATTCGTTGCGATTAATTTCCCACTAGCTTCATATAGATGCAGATCGGCAGCTACCGTATTTGCCAAATTCACTATTTCCTCTTCCAGAGATTCCGGATTGATCTCGGATGGAGAGCGGTCATTGAGAAAATTGACCAGATTACTCCTGATCAAGAAGGCCTTCTGTAAATATTGCTCATCCAAATCTTCCCGATAGCTATTGGCCAGCAGACCAATTGTGATGATAGAAATGATGATGATTGGAAAGAAAAAGGCAAAATTCAGATACAATTGAAGCTTAGTGGAATAATTGATTTCCAGATTTTTAAACCCTTTGAATAAGGAATTGGCCAGAATCGTTAAAAATGTCAAGATGATGAAAATGACAAAGTAGAGCGAAATATTTCCCAAAAAGTACGAGTAAGGTCTATTGGGTGATGAGATCAAAATCAATTCTGAACCATTGACCAACCCTAGATGGTGATAGCCTGCGACATGAATGCCACTCTGAAACAACTTGCTCTCCGTTAACCTGGACTTTAGCTCAGGATTCACATAATTGAATGACCCGAAATTACGGATTAGCTCTTCCTCGCGATAAACCGCATAATCATACTGGACGGGATCCAAGCGTTCATTGTATTCTTTATCCAATAGCAGTCGCGGGTAAACCGAACCCGGCTGAACCCGAAGCTGCCGAAGCTCAAGAAAAACCGTTCCAACGCTATTCTGATCCCGAATGACCGGCACAAAAGCAACAAACTGATTCTTGGGATTGGACTCCTTGCCCCGAATAAAATACAATCCTCGCTGACTAGTCAGGTAATCAGATTTGATGTAAAGATCTCGCAATTCGCTAAGGCTTCGTTCATCCTGCGTATTGATCAAATCCTGACCTTTAGAAGAAAAAACCCGGATATTGACTTCAAATTGATCAAAATAATTATCTAAGTAAATCCTTCTGATCTTTGTCTCGATAGGTTCTTTGGAAAGCAAAGGATCAGCAAGACGATTTTGAATAAATAAATCAGACTGAATCCTTCCAAAAACTTCACCGAGGAAAAACTCCGTCATCACATCACCTTCAATCAAATTTTGATTGGCGAATCGAATTTTTGATTGAATCAGTTCTTCCTTCTCAGTTTGAAAAGTTGCGATACCTGCTATCACGGCACAGATAAAACTCGCAAAGAAGAACGTCAAAAAGGTATTAAGGCCTAAGCGGAAAATATTTTGAAATAGCCTAAAGCGAATAATTGCAGTGAGAAAAAGGATATGGACAGTCCACGCTATTGCCAACCAAATCGAAATAAAACCCAAAACAAGTCCTATGGGTATAGCTGCTAAGTAAAGATATCGGATCAAAATATTCATCTTGATCGCTAGTTCGAATAGTAAGCTGATCAAGGTAAGATTGAGCATCACATAAACTGAAGCCCACAAAAACACGATCAAAAAACTGATCCCTTCAAACCACCCAAAAGTGGGGATAATGGAAATATCCATGGCCCATTGAGAGTTTAGGATAAGATTTTTTGGTAGCACCCAGACCAGGAAAAAGGCCAATGAGCTAAGAAAAACAAAAAAACCAAAAAAGGCCTGCTGCTCTTGGGATGTTTTTAAAATCTTAATCTTGCGATGAAGTAATGGAGAGGCAAATTGAAAAACGATCATTCCTCCAATAGCTACTCCAAATAGGGTATTGATCAATAAGTCACCTAAACTGGAGTTTAGCCAAGAAGAGGCGAAGTTGGATGGATCAAATAATGGCAGGTTGAAATAAGAACCTGGAAAACCTAATACCAACATGACCAACCTAAAGGCTAAAAGTACTAAGCTCCCGTAGCCAATCGCTTGCCATCTTCTTCCTTGTTTCCATTTCCGAATTACAAAATCCGAACTCAGTAGGAAATACAATAGGAAAACCGAAGTGAAAAAGATGAGAATGGCGGGGTTGGAAAGCCGACCTGATGACTGGTATCCATATTCAAAAGCTACTCCGAATAGCGGGATGCCTGCCGCATTACTTACCAAGAAAGGGCTTTGGCTATCTGGATCGCTGAGCTGAATTGCATCGTTCCCAAATACTCGACGGTTTACACCGGTGCGCAGATAGTCATTTTGAATGGATCCTGGCCAAAAAAGCCTAAATGCATGGACTACGTAATAACTGTTCCCATTTCTGGTAAACTTTCGGCTCTTGGTCAGAAAAGTACCATATGGATCCTCTATGAATTGATATTCCTGATTTGGGATAAGCGTCTCCAAATTGAAGCTCACTGAAAAATCTGACCAATACAAAAGCTTCTTTGACTCATCAAGAATGAAAAAGGGGTGGATGGAGCTTTTAGAAGAAATATTCTCAAAACTCAATGCCTCATCAGGTCTTACCTCCATGAGAATCTGCACGAAATCCATGTCGAACTCCCGATCGATCTCATAGATTTCCTCCTGTACATCTTCAAAAAAAGCCTCTTCCTCACTTTTCTGAAAGAAAAAGAAATTCAGTATCAATACTGCAAGGAGCAAGAAGGCGCTGACAAGTATGATCAGCCGTTTGAATTTTTGAAGCATTTCCCTAAAAATAAAAAAAGCAAAGTCTTGTATCAAACTTTGCTTTCCATCAGACTATCGAATAGCCAGTTTATTTTTCCGTTTTTTCGCCGCCCGATACCAAAGTATGCCAATTACCAAGGCAATGGTATAAGGCATAGCGAATAAATATAAAATCCCCGTATTCAATCCTGCGCCAATAGAAGTATCTCCATTACTGACATTATTCTCTACAGAAGCTCGACACATAGCACACTGAGCCCAGGTAGCTAATTGGAATCCGAAGAATAGTAATGTAAATAGGGTGATTTTCAATCTCATTGTTCCTTACTTTTTTAATAAGTTACTGAATATAGTACGGAGAAATCATCAAATAAACAATTACCCCCGTGACAGAAACATAAAGCCAAATCGGATAAGCAAATTTAACAACCTTCCGGTGTTTAGCCCGCTGATCTGTATACCCATAGTAATAAGCGAAAAGAATTGGAAAAAGTGCCACAGCTGCAAAAACAATGTGTGTAATGAGCAAGAAGTAATATACTGAGCGAATCCAACCCTCTCCACCGAAAGAAGTACTCTCAGCAGAACCATGGTAGATCACATAGGAAACTAGGAAGATCGCGCCTAGTGCCATCGCAACGGACATAGTCGCACCATGATAGGCGTATTTCTTTTGCTTGACGAAAATCAAAGCAACAATGAGTGCAACACTAGCTGCAGAATTAATCACTGCATTTAAATGAGGTAGGAAGTAAACCCATTCTGCACCAACATTAATTTTGGAGGGCATGAATAGCAGAATAGCTACAACCACCGGAATCAGAATGGAAATGATGATGATCCAAGATTTTACTTTGGATTCATTTTCTAGTAATGAATTAACTTTTTCCATGTAAAAGCACTTTTGTCTCAAGTATTAACAAATCTACGTCCTCTCTGTTTGTCCCGCTATAGTAACCGCGAATTCTACCCTGTTCATCTATCAGGGCAAACTTATCACTGTGGATAAAATCATCCGGATTTCCCATCCCATCGACTGTAGGCAGTACAAATCCACACTTCGCTAACTGATAGGTTTCTTCAGGTGGTCCAGTAAGAAAATGCCACTTACCCCGGATGGCTCCATGTTTATCGGCATACTCCTTCAAAACTTCAGGCGTATCATAAGTTGGATCAATACTGATAGACATGATTTGCACGGCCGGTTCATCCCTGAACATATCATTCACTCGCTCCATTTCTTTGGACATAATGGGGCAGATACTAGGACAGGAAGTAAAGAAAAAATCCACGATGGTAATTTTTCCTTCCATTTCAGTTCGTCCTACCGCTTCACCATCTTGGTTGGTGAAGGTAAACTCAGGAATATAATGTTGGGTACTGTCATTAGGCGGACATTCCATGAAAGGGTTGCTTACACCATTTTCATAAAACACCGGGAGATCGTATTGGTTTTCTCCAAAATTCCTGAGAAACATAATAATCAAAACAGGAATCAGTAGAATACAAACCAATACTAAACCTTGTAAAATTCGTAAACTTCTCATCGTGGCTTCATAACAAAAAAGTAGGTTGAAGTGTCACACCCCAACCTACTTTTTTTATTTAAATTTTAAATCCTACCAACGCATCATAAAGATATCCGAACCTTCCTTGGCCAAGGCGATCAATAACCATATCAGGAAAATAAGCGGAACTATGATCGAATAGAATAATGGCTTCACTTCATCACCGAGGTGCATGAATTCCATCATAATATATTTTGCCTTCCAGATCGTCAGGATGATAAAGAGTGCATAAAGTAGGATGCCTCTGTCCATCGTAAAAGCCATGATAAATTCGGCAACGGTAAGTGCGAGAAGAATACCTGCGGTTTTCCAGATTTTCTTGATCTTCTCGTTATTTCTAGGAACTACTTGTAGCGTAGATTTAGTGTCTTGAACTTCCATAATTGAATATTTTTAGCTTTAGATCAGGTAGAATAAGGTAAATACAAATACCCAAACAAGGTCTACAAAGTGCCAGTATAAACCAATCTTCTCGATCATCTCATAGTGACCTCTACGGTCATATACACCTACAGCTGCCTGGTAAAATGCTAAAAACAGCAATACCACACCTATGGTCACGTGGAATCCATGGAATCCAGTAATGAAGAAGAACAACTGTGCAAATGCAGGAGGCCCATATTCGTTGACCACAAGATTGGCTCCAAATACCGTCTCGGTAACTTCTCTACTCAAAGAATCAATGTAGGTCAGCACTGAACCACTGTCCGTACCATGGATAAAATGAGACCATTCCCAAGCTTGACAACCTAAGAAAGTGATACCACCTAGCATGGTCCAAAGCATCCATTTAACCACATCATTTCGATCATTTCGATGTCCAGCTTCCACAGCAAGTACCATGGTTACACTACTCGAGATCAAAATGAAGGTCATGATACCTACGAATACTAGAGGAGCATGAAATCCATGAAGGAAAGGTACAGCCTCAAATACTAGTTCGGGAATAGGCCAGTATTCATTGGATCCAACGAATGTCTCGGCAGGTCCTGCGTAGGCAGGATAACTGACGCGAATAGCCAAGTAGCTGATCAAAAAAGCAGCAAAGGTGAAGATATCAGAGAGTAGGAAAAACCACATCATGAGTTTTCCATAACTGGCCTTGAGAGGTTCATTTCCTCCTCCCCAGGTGCCCCTCTTTGGGCTTACTCCAATAGCAGTAGAATGCGCAGACATAGATTATTTATTTGTACCAGGTAAATTAATGATTCAATAGCAAAAACATGAATAGATAGATCCACAAGCCTCCAAGGAAATGCCAATACGAGGTGGCCATTTCCATAGTGTTCATGGCCTGCGAGTGGACCTTATATCTAAAGGACGAAATTAATACAATAATCAGAAATATCACACCGCTGATCAGGTGAACAGCGTGCAATCCAGTGAAAACATAGAGAAATGAGCCCGATGGATTACCCACAAAGAATACTTGCCGGTCTACCAAGGCAACCCAACTGTACCATTGTCCCACCAAAAAGACAATTCCCAATAATACAGCCATACTCATTCCGATTCGAAGCTGAGAAAGGTTGTCTTTTTTAGCAGAGATATAAGCCCAATGAAGAAACAGGGAACTTAATACTACTACGCCTGAAGTAAACCAGAAGACTTGAGGTAAATCGTAATCAAGCCAATTTCCCTCTGCTTGACGGACTATATAAGCACTTGTCAAGGCAGCGAAGATCATCACCACAGTCACCATGAAGAGCCATAAGGCAAACTTCTTGGGATGCATAGAGATGGGTTGCTCTACCAGATCAATATATTTTAGTTCTTTTTCCATTTTAAGGTATCTTATCAAGAAGGTAAGCTATTTGCACGATAGGCAAATACAAAAAGGAACCGAACATAATTTTCAAGGCAGACTTCCTAGAGCAATCACGCATCAAGGAGAAAGTTTGTGCCAAAAAGAGTACTCCACATACAGTAGCAACGATACCTGAGTTTAGCCCTGTCAATCCGAAATAGGAAGGCAACAATCCTAAAGGAAGCAGAAACAGGGTGTAAATCATAATTTGGATAGCGGTATTCAAATCCTGTCCACCACCACTTGGAAGTAGCTTGAAGCCTGCACGCTTATAGTCTTCATCACTTACCCAGGCAATAGCCCAAAAGTGTGGAAATTGCCATATAAACTGAATTCCAAAAATGATCAATGCTTCGTAGCCAATCGTGCCAGTCGCTGCAGTCCATCCCAATAGAGGAGGCATTGCTCCAGGAATAGCTCCAACAAATACTGCAATTGGTCCTACTCTCTTCAAAGGAGTATAAACAAAAGCATACAAAACCATACTAAGGATTCCAAGCCAAGTCGTCAATGGATTCGTAAAGATCCAAAGTAAAGAGATACCAAGAATGGCTACGGCTACAGTAAACCAGTAAGCTTCTCTTAGACTAATCAATTGAAGGGGAAGAGGTCGGTTTTGGGTTCGCTTCATGAGCTTATCCAAGTCTCTTTCCATGATTTCATTAGCAGCTCCTGATGCTCCGGAGATTAAGAAACCTCCTAAAGCTAATCCGATGAAGCCAGACCATCCAAAGCTTACACCGGAATCACCCAATATATAGCCAAACACAGCAGAAAAGGTAACCAAAGCGGAAAGCCTCAATTTGATTAAATCTGCATATGCTTTAACGCGGACTAAAAGTCCTTCTATAAAGCTTAACTCCGAAATACCAACGGTCCTCATGAGGGATTTGTAATAAGATTCACATCTTCTTGGGTTCTAAGTTGGAATAGCAATACGAATTGCACTCCGATGATCAAAGAACCCAATAATAAATGAACAGGCTGCAAGAAAGCAGGGATGGCAAAATAAGCCATTCCAATACCTGTTGCTATTTCCATGACGATCACAAGCAACAATGCTTGAGACCATTTATTGACAGGCGATTTCCTTCGGGTATACTTAAATGCCCAGAAGAAATAGAGTAGATGAATTCCCAGAAGCACTAGAGAAAACGATCGATGTATCAAGAAGGTCATACCTATCTGTTCAATCCAAGTATCTCGCATCATTCCTCCCATTGCAAAGGAAATTTGATCTAATTCCTCTCTCACCTGTGTACCAAATACTATTTGTACCACCATTAGGGCCGTTCCAATGACAAGCAACCATTTGACTTTACTTGGAACCTGATCCTCTTTATGATTCTCATACTTTACGAGAAACGCCCTGTGGTTGATATACAGTAACAAAACCACTAAAAGCAATGCCAGAATCATATGAAAGGTGATCATCCAATCCAAGAGATTGGTAGAGACAACAATAGAGCCTATCCATCCTTGAAATAACACCAATACTAGTGATACAATGGATAAAATCGGAATCGTCCGATCAATTTTCCAAAGTTTTAACGATTTCCAGACCGTAAGAATGATAAGAAATCCGATGACTACTCCAATCAATCGATTAATGTACTCGATCCAGGTTTTGGTAGCATTAAACTCCTCCTCGATTAGGATTGTCTTATCATTTGCGATTCTTTCAGCCGCTTTGTCAAATCCAAGCTTGTCAAGTGTAGCTACAAACCTTTCGTTTTTAGCCAGCCTCTTTTCAAGATAAATCTCTTGATAATTTTTTGGGAGCTGATCCACACTGGTAGGCGGAACCAAGCTCCCAAAACATTTTGGCCAATCGGGACATCCCATTCCAGAGCCAGTGCTCCGGACAATGCCTCCAACCAGTATGAGAAAGTAAACAGCAATCACCGTCACCAATCCGGTTCGGCGAAAGCTGTTTAAGTTTTTAAGATTCTTTTGCTTCATTGGCGACTAGAGCCTCAGATTCATCTTTAATAATTTCCATTTCAGTCTTCACTTGCTCCTGCTCATGTGGCAGATTGGATTCAGGCGTAGCGGAAAGTGGAACGGTCTGAGGGATGAAGTCTTCTTCTGCTCCAGGCTTGGAGTAGTCATATGGCCAACGATAAACAGTTGGAATTTCTCCAGGCCAGTTGCCATGTCCAGGGACAATTGGAGTTGTCCACTCCAAAGTAGTAGATCTCCATGGGTTGGAAGATGCTTTTCTTCCACGATACATAGAATAGAAGAAATTGAATAGGAAGATAAACTGAGCAGCAAAAGTGATAATTGCAGCTACAGATACGAACATATTCAAATCAGTATACATGTTTGAGAATTCAAACCCAGTCCATGAATAGTATCTTCTTGGGAAACCTGCAATACCGATGTAGTGCATTGGGAAGAATACCATATAAACTCCTACGAATGTCAACCAGAAGTGAACATATCCAAGACGAGCATCCATCATTCTACCAAACATCTTAGGGAACCAGTGATAAACACCGGCCACTAGACCGAAGAAGGAAGCAGAACCCATTACCAAGTGGAAGTGAGCCACTACGAAATATGTGTCGTGCAACTGAATATCAATGGCTGAGTTTCCTAAGAAAATACCAGTCAAACCACCTGAGATAAAGAAGGATACTAGACCGATAGAGAAAAGCATCGCAGGCGTAAAGATCAAGTTACCTCTCCATAGCGTAGTGAGGTAGTTGAATACCTTCACCGCAGAAGGAATCGCAATGATCAAAGTCAAGAACATAAAGATCGATCCCAAGAATGGATTCATACCTGACACAAACATGTGGTGAGCCCACACGATAAATGAAAGGATTGTAATACCCAACATGGAAATAATCATCGCCTTGTATCCGAAAATTGGTTTTCTGGAATTGGTTGCGATTACTTCAGAGGTAATACCCAATGCTGGAAGCAATACGATGTAAACCTCAGGGTGACCAAGGAACCAGAACAAGTGCTGATACAATACTGGGCTACCACCGGTGTTTGGAAGGGCTTCACCCCCAATGTAAATATCCGACAAATAGAAAGAAGTACCAAAACTTCTATCAAAAACCAACAGAAGAGCTGCCGCAAACAACACAGGGAAAGACAACAATCCAATTACAGCTGTCAAGAAGAAAGCCCAAATCGTCAAAGGAAGTCTTGAGAAAGACATACCTTTTGTTCTAAGGTTAATGACAGTAGTGATGTAGTTAATACCTCCAAGTAGTGATGAAGCAATAAAGAAAGTCATTGCAACCAACCACAAGGTCATTCCCAATCCTGAACCAGGAATAGCCTGCTCAAGCGCAGATAATGGTGGGTAAACTACCCAACCACCGCCGGCAGGACCGGTTTTAATGAATAAGGAAATAAACATGATCACACTGGATACAAAGAAGAACCAGTATGAAAGCATATTCATAAAGCCTGAAGCCATGTCACGGGCTCCAATTTGCAAGGGAATCAAGAAATTGGAAAAAGTACCACTAAGACCTGCAGTCAATACGAAGAATACCATGATCGTACCGTGCATAGTCACTAGGGCCAGATAGAATGTTTGATCCAATTGACCTGTTTCGGTAATCCATCCTCCTAACAGCGGTCTCAACCACTCCAGATTCATATCAGGGAAACCCAACTGAAGTCTGAATAGTACAGACAAAAGACCACCTATAAGTGCCCAGAATATACCAGTAATCAAGAATTGCTTTCCGATCATTTTATGATCGGTACTGAAAATATATTTGGTCACAAAATTATCATGATGCTCATGATCATGATGATCATGGGCGGTGTCATGTGTCGCAACAGATGCTGTAGCCATAATTAATTATTTTGTGTTGTTTTCTTATTGAATTTCTGCCACTTCTTTTACTTCTACTTCTATCCCTTCAGCCAAGGCAGGATTCATTTGAAGGAAAGTCTTCTGCTCAGTCAGCCATTTCTGATATTCAGCAGGCTCGACCACCTCGATCACTCTTCTCATTGCATTGTGACCTCTACCGCAAATTTCCGTACATGCAATCTCATAATTGAAATCCGGATTCTTCAACTCTGCCCGCATTTCAGCAGTAGTTTTATTTGGTACAAACCAGAATCGAGTAGGCATTCCCGGTACTGCATCCATTTTCAACCTCATGTGCGGAGCAAAAACAGAGTGCAATACATCACGTGCACGGATTTTGAATAATACCGGTTCGCCTTTTGGAATTACTACTTTTGGAGAAGGAAAGTCGTCCACAGACTTTTGATCTGTGAAATCAATTCCCATAGGGTTGATTGCAGATGTCAATCGATAATCATTGTCTCCCAATACTTTATCCTGACCAGGATATCGAATATCCCAAGCAAATTGATAACCCATCAATTCGACAACATGAGCATTCTCAGGAGCAGGAGCTGTAATATCTGACCATGCCATCCAACCAGTAATAACCAGAACAGTCAAGACTAAAGCGGGAACAGTAGTCCAAATAACCTCAAGTTTATTGTTTTCTGGATAAAAGGATGCCTTACGATCTTCTTTGTATTGGTATTTGTATGGGAAAACGAAGAGCAAAATGTGAGTAATAATGAATATCACTCCTGTCACTGCCATCGTGATCCAGAACAAACGGTCCGTAACCACTCCATGCTCAGAGGCAATTGGAAGTTGGTAATTATCAAACTCCTTGATTGAATACCAAAACATCAATCCTCCAACAGCCACCAAAAACACCAAGAACAAGAAGGCATTAACCTTATTACTTCCGGATGCGATTTTCTTGTCAGAACCTTTTACAACAGATACCAATGTCTGGATTCGGTATACCATCCAAACAATTGATAAAAGGAGAACAACCCCTACTGCAATTAGAAATCCGTACATATTTTTACTTTTTCGGGTTTGATTTAAATGTGATGTTGATAGCTTTCTTCAAGCATCGGGTGATTTTTAGGGATTAGATTTCCTTTAGCTAAGCCTCCAAGCACAACCAACGCCACCGCTGAGCCATAAACAAGGAACATTCCTACTTCCATCAATCCTACACCTCCATTATGACCTAGGGTACCTGGCTGAACCATCAAGAAGAAATCCACCCAGTGACCTACGATTAGAAGCGTACAAACAAGTTTTAAGAATACTCCGTGTCTTTTTGCATCTCTTGTCATTAAAACTAAGAAAGGCAGGACAAAGTTCATCGCTATGTTTACGAAAATGAACCCTCCATACACGTCAGAAGTCAATCTCTCAACAAAATAAACTGTTTCTTCAGGTATGTTGGCATAATAGATCAAAAGGAACTGTGAAAACCACAAGTAAGTCCAGAAGATAGAGAAGCCAAAAACAAACTTTCCAAGGTCATGAACATGGTTTTCATTCACCATTTCAAGATAGCCTTTGCCTTTCAAGAAGATAACTGCAAGTGTGATCGCAGAAAGACCTGCTACAAACCAAGAAGAGAATACGTACCATCCAAATAGCGTAGAGAACCAGTGCGTGTCAATTGACATCACCCAATCCCACGCTGAAATAGAAGAAGAAACTGCAAAGAATACTAAGAAGTAAGCTGACCAGCTTCTCATTTTAAACCAATGCGAAGTACCACCTAATTGATCTTCTGCAGCAGCTATTTTCTTGAATTTCGAGAAGAAGAAAACCCAGAATCCAAAAAACACAACCATTCTTACAATGTAGAAAATCGGGAATGTGCCCTTTTCCATCGGCCAGTAAAAGAAAGCGCCTTTTCCGTCAATGATCTTATCATATTCTGCAGAGTTCTTATCGAACAACTCTGCATGCCACCAATGGAATAAATCATGACCAGCTACGAAGAAAGTTACAATCATCAAAACTGCAGCGATTGGTAACCAATTTCCAAACGCTAACATTACTCTAGTGATTGGTGCTGACCAACCTGCTTGAGCAGCATATTGAATAGCAAAGAAGAATACACCTACAATGGCAATACCTGTGAAATAGACATTATTGATCCAAATATTAGCATACAAGCGCTGATACCAATGGAATGCATGTCCTCCAGCCTCTGCACCTTCTTCTGCATGACCACCACCCATCATAGCTAATACAATTCCCACAACCAACAAAGCAGCCCCTATCAAAAGGACCGTCATGATGGATTTTTTGATTCCTGGGGTGAAATCAAATTTTTGATCAAGGTTGAAATTTTGAACTTCGTGAGCCATGATTATTGCTTCTGAATTACTTGTTTAACATAGGAAACGATCTTCCAGCGATTTTCTGGAGTGATCTGAGAACCATGAGCTCCCATTCGTCCTTTTCCTTTTGTGATTACATGGAAAATGTGACCTTCTGGCAAATTGATATACGCTCCACCTTTAAGGTTAGCAACACCACCGATGATTTCACCTACTTTTCCATCACCTTCTCCTCCTTTTCCGTGACAAGATGAGCAGTATTGGTTGTAAAGAGTTTCTCCCTCTTTTACAATAGCATCATCCACAGTCAAAGGATTTTCAATAAGAGCAGCTTCCTCCAATTCAAATGTCTTCAATCTGTACGGAAGCATATCATATTTATTTCGAGGCACTGTACCTTCGACAGGCTCGCGCATGTTCATCCCATTGGGATTGTGTACGTTACTGTTGAAAAACTCCCCTTTACCATCTTCTCTGTTAGAGAGCCAAGAGCCTTGACTTTCATCCTTGATCTGAGTAAGTGGTTCGTAGGCTACAGAATGGTACATCTGTGGAGCATATTCCAATCCAGGATTGTCTTCACCAGCACTACAGCCAGCAAAAACAGCTCCTACAACTGCCATTCCCAAGATTCCTAGTGTGTTCTTTATCGTCATTTTATCGGGAATTACTCGTCAAAACTTTTATTATTCACTTCAGTAGCACCGGAAGACTTCAAAATCTCTTTGATTTTTTCCTGATCCATAGCGCTATTGTTCGCAATGTCAATTGCCATTACGTGCTTATCATCGGTGATTCTTACATCGAAGATTCGCGGTTGTGCCCAAGGCTTCAAATTAGAACTCACCATAAAAACTCCTACCATTCCGAAAGCAGCAAGTAATACAGTCATCTCAAAAGAAACTGGAATGAAATCCGGGAAGGCTGCGTAATCCTTACCACCAATGATCATTGGCCAGTCAAACTTCATCATGTAAAACTGCATCGTCAAAGCAAGGGAAGTACCCAGCATTCCAAAAAGGAAAGCTGCGATAGGAAGTCTACTTCTCTTATAACCAAGTACATGCTCCAGACCGTGAACAGGATAAGGGGAATACACCTCATGGATTTTCACACCACTGGATCTTACTTGTTTTACTGCGTCAAGAAGAACGTCTTCGTCTTCATATACGCCCAATACAAAATGAGTATCTCTTTCCATATTATTTAGCAGCTTTTTCGGATGATGATTTCAATACAGACTTTACTTCAGCCATGTTGATCACAGGAAAAAACTTAGCGAACAAGAAGAACAAGGTGAAAAACAGTCCGAAGGTAAATAGATAGACTCCAATGTCAGCCCAAGTTGGGTAGAACATCGCCCAAGAAGAAGGCAAGTAATCTCTGTGCAAGGAAGTCACGATAATTACAAATCGCTCAAACCACATCCCGATATTCACTACAAGTGATAGGATAAATGTAGCCACGATAGAAGTCCGGATTTTCTTGAACCAGAACAACTGTGGTGAAATCACATTACAAGTCATCATAGACCAGTAAGCCCACCAATAAGGTCCTGTTGCACGGTTGATAAATGCATACTGTTCTGCTGCCACTCCTGAATACCAAGCGATGAAGAATTCTGTAATGTAAGCTATACCTACAATCGAACCGGTGATGATGATCACGATATTCATCAATTCGATATGGCCCATAGTAATGTAATCTTCCAGTTTAAATACTTTTCTGGTGATAATCATCAGGGTCAATACCATAGCAAATCCAGAGAAGATCGCACCTGCCACAAAGTATGGAGGGAAGATCGTCGTGTGCCAACCTGGAATCACGGAAGTCGCAAAGTCAAAGGATACGATCGTGTGTACAGAAAGTACAAGCGGTGTAGCCAAACCTGCCAAAATCAAGGAAACGGATTCATAACGCATCCAAGTTTTTGCTGCTCCATCCCATCCAAAGGACAAGGCACCGTAGATAGTTTTTCTCAAGCCAGTAGCTCGGTCACGGATCGTTGCAAAATCTGGGATCAAACCGATGTACCAGAAAACAAGCGATACGGAGAAATAAGTCGAAATCGCAAATACGTCCCAAAGGAGCGGTGAGTTGAAGTTAACCCAAAGCGAACCAAAGGTGTTGGGAAGAGGAAGTGCCCAATAAGCTCCTAACCAAGGACGACCCATGTGAATAACCGGGAACATCGCCGCACAGATTACAGCGAAGATAGTCATCGCCTCTGCAGCTCGGTTAATGGATGTTCTCCACTTTTGTCTGAATAGCAAAAGTACGGCTGAGATCAAAGTACCGGCGTGACCGATACCAACCCACCACACGAAGTTGGTGATGTCCCAAGCCCAACCAATGGTCTTGTTGAGTCCCCACATTCCAATTCCTTCCCAAAGGGTAGCAATCAATGCGATGGAACCAAGTCCCAATACACCAGCTGCTGTCAAAAAGGCAAGGAACCAAGATAGTGACGGCTTTCCTTCTACTTGACGTGACACATCATGGGTGACGTCATGATAGCTTTTCCCGCCGGTAACTAAAGGCTCTCGTACGGATGAAGTAACCTGCATAGTTTATAAAATTATGATTACGCTTCGTTTTTGTCTTTATTTCTGATTTTGGTAAAGTACCAAACGTTTGGACTCACGTTGATCTCTTCCAATACGTGGTAAGCCCGCTCTTCATTTACTTCCTTCAGAGCAGAAGTTGAGTTTTCTTCTATCTTCAAGAGCTTGGATACACGGCTTTCCGGATCATTCATATCTCCGAATACCAAAGCATCGGTTGGACATGCTGTTGCACAGGCCACGTTGATATCTCCGTCTTTTACTTTACGCTTCTCACGCTTAGCCTCCAGCTTACCAGCTTGAATTCGCTGCACGCACATGGAGCACTTCTCCATCACACCTCGAACTCGTACAGTCACGTCAGGATTCAATACCATCTTACCCAAATCATCGTTTTGAGCTACATTGACTCCTGCGAATTGAGTATTGTCATGGTATTTGAACCAATTGAATCGACGAACCTTGTAAGGACAGTTGTTAGCACAGTAACGCGTACCGATACAACGGTTGTAAGTCATTTGGTTCAACCCTTCAGAAGAGTGAGTGGTCGCAGCTACTGGACATACAGTCTCGCAAGGTGCATTATTACACTGCTGACACATCATTGGCTGGAAGGTAACTTCTGGATTTTCAGAAGCTTTTTCCAAACCTGACAAATCATCTGCTGCAGCATCTGAAGAGTAATATCTATCGATACGGATCCAAGCCATCTCACGACGATTCAAGACCTCTTCTTTACCTACTACAGCGACGTTGTTTTCTACTTGACAGGCTACAGAACAAGCCGAGCAGCCGATACAGGAGTTCATGTCAATGGCTAATCCCCAGTGATGCTGAGAATATTGATGCCCTTTCCACAGGGAAATCTTAGATGGCTTGATGAATTCACCTTCCTTGTAGATTTCCGGCTTGTATCGCCCTGCAGAAGCATCTTGCTTGTATTCTGAAAGCGTAGCTTCCTGAATCACGTTTTCACGTGCCATGAAAGTCTGATGTGTCTGCGTTCTTGCAATTTTATAAGAATCACCAGTTACCTCTACAGTCACTCCAGAAGTAATATCAAAATTCACAAAGCCAGCAGAAGCATCAAGCAATTCGTAAGCATTCACACCTACGCCATTTGCAACCCTACCTGCCTTTGTTCTTCCGTATCCAAGGGCCAAACCAAAAGTACCTTCAGCTTGACCTGGCTGGATCAAAATTGGAACAGTGATTTTTTTACCGTTGATAGTTACAGAAGCTTTGCGAGTATTTTCTTCAATCATGGTTACTCCATTATCGGAAGCCCATTTTTGAGATACTGTCAAATAATTGTCCCAAGTAGCCTTGGTGATCGGATCCGGAGTTTCCTGAAGCCAAGGGTTATTGGCAAAGGTACCATTTCCGATAGCTACTTTAGGATATACAATCAGTTCTGCTCCGGAATTATCAGCACTGTAAGTTCTAGCTACTGCTGTAGCAGCCTCAGTGACATCTCCAATAGGAGCAAATGGAATACCCTCTCGCTCTAGTGCCAATACACCGTTGTAAAGTGATTTATCCCAGAAAGTCTGGAATGAATCCAAAGTCGCAACTTGTGTGTAGAGACCTGTTTCCCAGTTATTTCTTAGGAAATCGTAGTAGTTTGTGGTTTCTCCTGCCCAAACCAAAAGTGACTCCTGCGCCTGACGGGTGTCAAACAGCGGAGAAATGGTTGGTTGAGAAAGTGAATAATGACCTGGTTTTGGCTCGAAATCATTCCAAGCTTCTAGGAAATGATGATCCGGAGCAATCGCTCCCACCAATGAAGCCGTCTCATCCATGGTCATGTTTGTCGCCAAAGAGAAACGAGCCTTAGAAATACCTTCCGCTAGTTCTGCACCTCTTGGATGATCATATACCGGGTTACAGTTATGGAAAATAACAGCTCCTACTCGACCTGCATTGAGGTCAGTGATGAACTGATTCATTTTAGCATCATCTCCTTTTCTAAAGTTAACAGGAGTAGAAAAATCAACTGTAGCTCCATTGTTTCCAAGCAATTCATTGATTGCGTGGATGACAGTTTGAACGTTTGGATCGTTAGAACCTGAAACAACCAAAGAAGCACCTCTGGAAGCCCAAAGGTCATTAGCTGCTTTTTCCAAATTAGCTACTTCAACTGCAGGAGCAGATACCGTAGCAGCGCCAGCTTTTCGAGCAAGCATATTATAAAGAGCCAAAACAGCCAATCCGCTTTGGGAAGCTTTGATTGGTGAACGATAGTCTGCATTGGCACCTGTTAGAGACAAATTGGACTCAAACTGGTAATGACGAGACATCTCAGGACGCTCTTTGCTGATTTTACGAGTCTTAGCATACTGACCAGCAAATTCGATCGGAGATATCCAAGTTCCTAGGAAGTCAGCTCCGAAGGAGACGATGGTCTTTGCTTTGTCAAATGAATAAGAAGGAACTACCGCTTGGCCGTACATTGATTCTGAAGCCTTGGCAATTCCATAATTTGAAAGTGGATCATACATAATGACCTCTGCACCTCCTATTGATTCAGAGAACAGGTTCAATGCTTTCAGAGTAGAAGGAGAAAGTACGGTGTTGGAAACGATCTTTACATTTCCAGCAGCAGCGACTTTTGATTTCACCTCTGCATCCAAACTTGCCCAATCTGTATTTTCACCAGCCAAATACGGTCCAGTCAAACGCTCTTTATCGTAAAGCGAAAGAACTGAAGCTTCTACGATGGCATTTACTTTTCCATTATTAATAGGTGAAAGCTTATTACCATCGATCTTGATTGGTCGACCCTCTCGGGTTTTCACTACGATCGATGCATAATCTCCACCGGAAGAGAAGGTAGATGCGTAGTAGTTAGGGATGGATGGGTTGATATCAACAGGCTTGTTGACGTAAGGGATCGCCTTTCGCACAGGAGCCTCACACGCTGCCAAAGAAGCAGCTGCCAAGCTAAAGCCCATCATTTTCAGAAAGTCTCTCCTGGATGCGTTTCCGTCTTCGGAAATCATGGATGGAAGCTCTGGGAACTCCCTGTCTGCATTCTTAACAAACTCCGGATCGTTGCTGAGTTGCTCCAGTCCTTTCCAGTATGTTTTCTTAGTTTCCTTCATTTTATGATCTAGGAATAGATTTCAGATTTTTTTAGTAATGACACTTAGCACATTCCAAACCTCCGATGTCCTTCACTTTCAAGGCATCTTTTGAATCAGAGTGAAGCTGTACCAATTTGTCGTAGTACTCGTTTCCTTGCGCATTGATTTCGGTCTGACGGTGGCAGTCGATACACCATCCCATGGTCAGAGATGAGTACTGATAGACAACTTCCATTTCCTGGATAGGACCGTGACAAGTTTGACACTCAATTCCTCCCACTTTCACGTGCTGAGAGTGATTGAAGTAAGCCAAGTCAGGAAGATTGTGAATTCTCACCCATTCAATTGGCTGATTGTTATCAATTGCGTCGTAGATCTTTTGGATCTCTGGAGAAATACCATCTTGGCCTTGTACGTTCTGTACGTGCATGTGACAGTTCATACAAATATTGGCAGATGGAATATTTGCGGATTTACCAATCTCTACCCCAGTATGGCAATACTGACATTCGATCTCAAGAGTACCAGCATGCAGAGCATGAGAATAAGCTATAGGCTGAGTAGGAGCATAACCTTGCTGCACACCTACTGTATATAGCCCATCAATGGCAGTTTTAGCAACCAATGCCACCACCAAGGCAGTTACAATGATGATAAAAGCATCGCTCTTAAATACTTTTCCAAACTCAAACTTCTGAGATACAAATTCTTTATCTGTCTCGTCGAGATCCTGCTTATTGACATATTTGGTCAGGATTGAAATAATCAATCCCAAGACTACGAGGATCAGGAACAGAACAATGACCAAAACCACAATGATAATGGTGAGGTATTGAGTAGGGATTCCTCCTCCTCCTCCAGCACCAGCTTCACCACCCGCGGCAGCGGCAGCAGCAGCTTCAGCAGCAGGGTCTACCTTGTCTCCATATTCGATGTATGCCAAGAGATTGTCCAAATCTGTATCAGACAAAAACTCATGAGATGGCATCATCAGATTGTTGTACTCTGCATAGAGATTGTTGGCATACTCATCACCTGAGGCGATTACTGCCTGAGAGTTCTTGATGAAACTCTTAGCCCACTCGATGGATCTTCTGTCGGTAATACCTCTCAAGGCAGGCCCAACAGCCTTTTGATCCAATTTATGACAAGTCTTACAGTTTGCGTTAAAAACAGACTTACCTGCCGAGATGGCTTCCTCACTGTCGCTTACTGCCGGATCTGCGGCGAAAACCTGTCCGCCCAAGAACAGGAAAAACAGCAATGCCAGTGTGTGGAATTTCAATGGAACTCCTACTAACGAGCGTTTGGATAACATATTATAGCTAATTAAATAGTTTATTCGGTCTTCAATAACCCCTGCAAAGGTAGTATCCGGGGTTTATTTTTCAAATACGGACAATATTTAAACAATCAAGCTCAAACTCGATGATTTATGAATATAGTCAATTGATTTACAATTACTTACCACAGTTAATTCCTAAAGGTTTTAATTTAGAATCTTTATAAATAAATACAATTTACCCCTACCAAATTTCACCTATTATATCTGCTATAAATCCTGTATTCAAATTGAATAAATCCTGCTTATGGACTTCGAAAAAAGTCATGAAAATTCGAGGATCGATTTTGGCTTACAAGCCAAATATAGCTACCTTTGCCCACCGATTACGATTTGCTTTCGAGAGTTAAAAGCTCTGAAACTATTTCATTACTGCAAATTGTTTTCAGTAAAATCAGATTGGTCGCGTGGCCGAGTGGCTAGGCAGAGGTCTGCAAAACCTTGTACAGCGGTTCGAATCCGCTCGCGACCTCAACAAAAAAGCATCCTATTAAGGGTGCTTTTTTTATTTCTATTATCTCTTCCTATCAAAACCTTGTACAGCGATTAGAACTTGCCTACCGAAGGAAGGCAGGCCTGCCAAGGGCAGGTCCAGTCACAACCTCACGCTAAGGCAATCTTCTGACTGATATACCATAAGCACCACCAAACAAGTCGTATTCAAAGCTAAGGATCAGAAAAATTTCGAACCAAAAAAAACGCCGACTTTTCAGCCGGCGTTTTCAATTATTTGAAGATATTTCTTCTAGATTCTAAAATCTAGCTTCTTATTTCTTGCCTTCCATTTTCTCTTTCAACTCTGCCAAAGCATCCAAATCACCTAGGGTAGACTTTTCAGCTGGCTCAGAGGAAGAAGTTTCTTTCTTCTTAGGAGCCTTCTTAGCAGGAGCAGGCTTCACGTCTTCACGGAAAGTAGCTGTGTGAGAAAGGACAATTCGCTTGTCATCCTTAGAGAATTCCATCACTTTGAAATCCAAAGACTCTCCAACCTCAACTTGAGATCCGTCTTCTTTCTCCAAGTTTTTGGAAGTAGCGAAACCTTCTAGTCCGTACGGAAGCTCCAATACTGCACCTTTGTCATTCTTAGAAACAACAGTACACTTGTGATCAGAACCGATTGGGAATACATTCTCGAAAGTATCCCATGGGTTCTCTTCAAGCTGCTTATGACCCAAGGCCAATCTTCTGTTTTCTACATCAAGCTCCAATACAGCTACATCAAGCTCATCACCAACTTTCACAAACTCAGATGGGTGTTTGATTTTCTTAGTCCAAGAAAGGTCAGATACGTGAACCAAACCGTCGATTCCCTCTTCCATTTCTAGGAAAAGACCGAAATTGGTCAAGTTACGAACCACACCTTTGTGCTTGGTACCTACCGCATATTTGGTAGACATATCTTCCTTAGTCCAAGGATCTTCGGTCAATTGCTTAATACCCAAAGACATCTTTCTTTCATCCTTGTCCAAAGTCAATACAACTGCTTCGATTTCGTCTCCTACTTTCACGAAGTCAGCTGGGTTTCTCAAGTGCTGAGACCAGCTCATTTCAGAAACGTGGATCAAACCTTCAACTCCAGGAGCCAACTCCAAGAACGCACCGTAATCAGCTACATTGACGATTTTACCTTGTACTTTGGAACCAACCTCTAGGCTACCTGCCAAAGAATCCCAAGGATGAGAAGTCAATTGCTTCATACCTAGTGAAATACGCTTCTTGTCATCATCGAAGTCCAATACAACGATCTGTACTTTCTGATCAAGCTGCAATACTTCTTCTGGATGATTGATACGTCCCCAAGAGATGTCTGTGATATGAAGTAGACCATCTACACCACCCAAATCGATGAATACACCGAAATTGGTCATGTTCTTGATCACACCTTCCAACACTTGACCTTTCTCTAGGTTGTTGAGGATTTCTGCTTTTTGCTTCTCGAGATCTTTCTCGATCAAGACTTTGTGAGAAACGACTACGTTATCGTTAGCGTGGTTGATTTTCACCACTTTCACTTCCATTTTCTTACCTACATAGATATCGAAATCTCTGATAGGCTTCACGTCAATCTGAGAACCTGGCAAAAAGGCTTCTACACCGTAGATATCTACGATCAAACCACCTTTGGTTCTACGCTTTACTAGACCTTCGATCACGCTGTCATTTTCGAATGCGCTCTCGATGTCCTGCCAAGCCTTGACGATCTTGGCTTTTTTACGGGAAAGGATCAACTGACCCAAAGCATTCTCCTGCTCTTCGATGAATACTTCTACTTCGTCACCTGGCTTGATGGATTCCAAGTCACGGAATTCGTTCAATGGAACCAAGCCATCGGATTTGAAACCAATGTTGATGATCACGTCCTTGTCGTTCACACCAACTACAGTTCCTTTGATCACTTCTTTCTCAGTGATCTCGTTCAATGTACCCTCATACATCGCGGCCATTTGCTCACGCTGCTCTTTGGAGTACCCTTCTCCGAATCCTTTGGTCTCGAAGTTTTCCCAGTTAAAATCTGAATTGTTTGACATAATAGTGTTTGATCCTTGTAATTCCGGACCACTTCCGGATCATGAAGTGGCGGTTTTTTGTTTGAAGATCAATGCTTTAGACTATTCCAAAGCACCCCGCTCACCCGAACGGACTGCAAAGGTACTGATTTTCTTTTATTTCAAATCAGGGAAATATTAAAATGATTACGTGTCTTTGCAGAAGTACTCTGCATCAGTTGCAAATTTTTCTCATTCCCTCTAAACTTGAACACCCAAAAAAAGTCCCGCAACCGCGAGACCTTCAAGCAAAGAGCTAAAATCACTTATTGATTGACAATCAAAAATTAATCTGATAACCTAACTGTGCAGCAAAAAATGATCCTGTAGCATCATGATACTCAGAGTAGCGTTCTCCTTTGAAGGATATAGAGCTATAACTAACTGAATATAAACCCTCGCCTAGCGCCAATCCATAGGTAAAAGATGCATAAATTCTGTTCTTCCCCAATATCCTGAAAACACCAACCTCAGGACGGATGTGCCAAATTGCATCTTTTCTCGTTTGAAATACGCGCATATCATGCGCTAATAGCTCACTGACTGTACTCTGATCTTCACGTATCATCACTCCTTGAAAACGAATTCCCTCCTCACTAATTAAGGAATAAACTCGTTCACCGTCGATAGAGAGTCTAGTAGTAGAGATTCCTGCCGAGACATACGTTCCCCATTTGCTATCTCCAAAATATAAGTCCTTTCCAATACTAGCAATCAGCTGGGGATTGAGTGTTTGCCCTCCCAAAGACTTTGTCCCTCCCTTGATTCCATTCAAT
>NZ_JAPEIB010000021.1:0-79423 GCF_028823735.1 Algoriphagus sp. NF | reverse complement strand
TGATGATCTTTTGATCCCCTTTAAAATCATGATGCTCAATAAGGAATTGAAAAAGCAGACCAAAATAATTTTATCAAATTCAGAACTTACCTCTATAGATGAATACAGCTTTCTTTTGCATTTGAGTTACCAAGAAAGTTTCAGGAAGATGGAACTAATTGATTTGCATAATTTGGAGCCTCCAACAGGAATTGAAATAATAAAAAGGCTTTTGAAAAATGGGTTGATCGAAGAATTTGCAGATGATAAAGACAAAAGAGCGAAAAGAATTAAGGCCAACCAAAAAGGTATTGAGGAACTCCATAAAATTAAACCAGGAATTGACTTGATTTTCCTCGAATTCACCAAACCATTGAACCTAAACGAAAAAATTCAATTGAGTGGATTTTTAAATAAACTAATAAGCAGAATGGATAGCTAAGACTTATTTTATCCTATGCGTGATCCCCTTGTTATTTTCAAGAATCTTTTGATTCAAGAATCAAAACCAAAAAACCAATTCTTATGAGAAATTGGAAATTCTGGCAAAAATGAGAGAATTTCAATGCTATGATCGGGGGTTCATTTTGCGTACTTTCGCGGCATGAATAGGATTCTTCCCTCATTTTTCACGATTGACTTTTTCCTGCTCTGCCTGAGTTCCTTCCTATTTTTCTCTTCCTTCAATATGATAATTCCTGAGCTACCGAATTATCTCTCGTCCTTGGGGGGAGAAGACTACAAGGGCTTAATTATTTCACTTTTTACACTTTCGGCAGGCCTATCCCGACCTTTTTCAGGGAAACTGGCTGATAAAATCGGTCGAATCCCTGTGATGATTGTAGGAGCGGTGGTTTGCTTTGTCGTCAGTTTGCTTTACCCCGTGCTGAGCTTTGTAGGCGGATTTTTATTATTGCGGTTTGTGCATGGATTTTCGGCAGGCTTCACTCCTACCGGTATCTCCGCTTACGTCGCTGATATCGTACCATTCTACCAGCGGGGTGAAGCGATGGGGATTCAATCCCTCTTCGGTTCATTGGGAATGGCAGCAGGTCCCGCACTTGGAGGATGGCTGGCCACCTTTTGGCCATTGAATTACATATTCTACACCTCAGCTGCAATTGCAATTTTTTCGATTCTCATCCTAGTTAGATTGAAGGAAACTCTGGAGCAACCGGAGCAAATGAGCTTTTCCCTACTAAAGCTCAAAAAGAATGAGATTATCGAAAAACGTGTTTTGATACCTTCCACGATCTTATTTCTTAGCGTTTTTTCATTTGGAGTCGTACTGACAATCATCCCGGATTTGAGCAATCATCTTGGGATAGAAAACAAAGGCTTGTTTTTTGCCATTTTTACACTTTCCTCTTTGGGGATAAGATTAATAGCTGGAAAAGCCTCTGATCGCTATGGTCGAGTTCCTGTACTCCGGGCAGCCTCAATCATGATGATACTGGCCATGTTGGCGATTGCTTTCGCAGAAAATAAATGGATGCTTTTCGGTGCGGGAGTGCTTTTCGGATCGGCAGTCGGAATGAACAGTCCTACTACCGCTGCCTGGGTGATAGATCTTTCTTTAGATGCATTCCGCGGGAGAGCCCTTGCCACCATGTATATTTATCTGGAAGCTGGCATCGGCATTGGCGCCATTGTATCAGGATTTCTCTATGCCAATAAAGCAGAAAATTTCTCCTTGGTTTTCTTAGTCAGTGCCGCTATGGCTGCTTCTGCCTTGGTGTTTTTACTTTTCATCAGGTCCTCGAATTACAAACCACTGAAAAAAGAAGAAGGGGCCAATTAAGCCCCCCTCTTGATTAATTGTTCAAATAATTGGTTTGTCGAGGAATAGCCAAGATTTTGCGCTGTCTTCCATTGTAATAGGTCACCTTTTCCCCATCAAATAAGGCTCCCTCTTCGAGCATTATTCGCACATCCTTATTCCATTCTTGTACAAAAACCACGGCATTTAGCTCGATCGCATAGCCCGTATTTGCATAAAGTGGATGATCCCCTGCTCCCGGAGTATCGCCTTGATTATCCCACATCCCAATGGTAGGACCGGCAGAATGTCCGTAAAATCCTAAGGGATGTGTGTAAATACTACCACGAATACCCTCACTATCCATTTGATTGCGAGTAGCCCGAAGAATCTCATTTCCTGTCCGACCCGCTACATAATTTTCTGTCAGAATATCCTGAACCCGATTTCCTGCTTCGAAGGCTTTATCCAAAAACTCAGGCACTTCAAATTCACCGGGTTTCAAAACGTAGGCAAGCTGCTGAGTATCCGTATTAAGTCGAAGATAAGTGATACCAAAATCGATGTGCAACAGATCACCAGGCATGATGGTCATCTCGGAAGGACGAGAAGAAAAAGACCGGCTTGCACCATCAGAATCAGGATCAGCTCGCTGAATATCTACTGAGGGATGAAACCAGGTATCTAGCTTCATTTCTTTGATTTTCTCTCTATACCACCAAACTACGTCTTCGGTAGTTGTTTTGCCCGGAGTAATGACACGCTCAGACAATCCTTCCTGGATAATGTAATTCGCAAGCTGCTGCACATGACGATAGCTGGCCATTTCGGGTTCTGTCCTCGTCTCAAGCCATCTTACTGCGAGTGTTTGTGCAGAAACTACATTTCCATGCATCGCATCCGGAAGATACTCCATGAAAAAATCATATTCGGTTTTTGTCAAACCATCAGCATGGCCATAGTCTTTGGCTACATTCAGACCTATCTTCTTCGGATTTTTCTCTTTGATCAAGTCCATCAATGCTTCCCACTGATCAGGCTGACTTTCAGGATCCCATGCACGCTTAAAGGCCTTTCCTACATCATACCTAGCAATTGCAAAAGTCTCCACCTTTCCACCTTTTTCTGGCTGATACATAACCAAAATGGTTCGCCGCCTCGCTGCCATCCATGTTGCTGGCAAAAGGGTACGGATCACCGGATCTTCATTGTACTCACGGGAGATGACAATCCACATATCGATCCCTGTTTCTGTCATTAAATCAGGAAGCACATTTTCGATTCGATAGTCTAGCCACGAATCGATCAGTTCTGCCTGTGCCTTTAAAGGCAAGACTGCAGGTTGCTGCGAAAGGGCCGGGAAAACATGGATAATGCTGACTAGCAGAGCAAGTAATAATCTTTTCATTGAGTTGGTGAATGGTTACTATGGCTAAGCTAGAATATTCAGCTGATTTAGGAAACAAGTTTTACAACTTCTCCCGCAAAATAGCCTTTCTGCTCAGTCGATAGAATCGATAGAACAAAACCACCGCAGTAATACTGAGGCCAATCAGCAGCCCAAACCAAATACCTCGCTCTCCCATATCCAATCCAAATGCAAAAAAATATCCCAATGGCAATCCAAGAATCCAATAGGCAACAAAAGTTAGCCAAGTTGGGAACCTGACGTCTTCCATTCCCCGAAGCACTCCCAATCCCACTACCTGTATACCATCTGACAATTGGAACATACCAGCAATAATCAAAAGTGTGGCTGAGGTAGCAATCACTTCCGGATCATCGATGTATAAAGAAGGAAGCATATTCCTAAAAAGAATGAAAATGACAGCTGAAATACTCATAAAGGCAATCACCATCCTAAAAACCATCATCCCAGCTTCGCGCATAGTTTGGAAGTCATTTCTACCTATCTGATTACTCACACGGACCATTCCGGCTGTGCCCAAGCCGGCTGCCATCATGTAGCTGATAGAAGCTAGATTAATTGCAATCTGATGACTGGCTAAAGCAGTCACTCCTATCCAACCCATCATAATTGCAGCAGATCCGAAGGCACTAACTTCAAAAATGAATTGAAATCCGGTAGGTATTCCAATTTTGAGAATTCGAGATAAAAGAGGCGCACTGAATTGTCTGATTTTCAGACCTAAATCAAAGCCTTTGTACCGCTTGGAGCTCAATACATAGGCTCCCATCAACAGCGCCATCAAAATTCTCGAGATCAAAGTCGCCCATCCGGCACCCATCAAGCCCATGGCTGGAAAGCCTAACTTTCCAAAAATCAAAACCCAATTAAGAAAGACATTGAGCAGGTTGGAAAAAATAGTCACATACATCGCCTGACGGGTTTGGCTCAGTCCCTCGGCAAATTGCTTAAAGGTCTGAAATATCATAAAAGGAAAAAGAGAAGCTGTAATAACCCACAAATACGGGATGGCGGCTTCGACCACTTCTTCGGGTTGATCCAAAAATGATAAGCCTGTAGATAAGCCTAATATAATTCCAGTTAGGATCAAGGCCACAAAAATATTGATCCAAAGCCCATGCCTAAAGAGTTTTCCAATACGTAGCCTTTTACCTTTTCCTTCGGCAATAGAAATTAGAGGGGTAATACCCATCGAAACTCCCATACCAAACATCATCAATACGAAAAATATAGAATTAGCAAGCGAAGCTGCTGCCAAGGGTAAGGCACCCAATTGCCCGACCATCATCGAGTCTGCCACTCCGACCATGACTTGGCCTAATTGACTGAGGATAACCGGATAAGCTAGATTAAAAGTAATCGAAAAGTGATTCTTGATATTCATATGATCTACTTCACAAGTAGTTTGTTCACTTTCAAAATACCCGCTATACTGATTCCATCTGTGATTTTTCCTTCCATTACCCATTGTACAGCCTCCTCAAAAGGAAGCTTATGAATTTTGATCACTTCTGTTTCTTCAAATTCGGGTTCGCCTTCTTCCAAGTCCTCAGCTAGAAATACAAATCCCTCTTCATCCGTCACCGAATTGGAAGTGTGAATACGCAGAACTTCCGTCCATTTCTTTGCTGTCAACCCAGTTTCTTCCTTGAGTTCACGCTGAGCACTTTCTAGGATATCTTGTCCGATAGGCCCACCACCCATAGGGATTTCCCAAGAGTATTCATTGATGGTATAGCGAAACTGCCCTACCAGCCAAGTATTTCCAAATTGATCAATAGGTATTATTCCCAAGGCCTTATTTTTAAAATGGACCTTTCCATAGATACCGGGATTACCTGCAGGGTTCAGAATATCATGTTCTTCTACGCTAATCCAGGGATTTTCGTAGATTTTTTTAAGCGATAGGGTTTTCCAGGGATTTTCCATACACAAAAAAAGGGTGGCTTTTTGCCACCCCTATGTTCGATTAGGTCTTTTAATTTAGACGGGAATTGGCAATACCTTTGAATCCTTAAAGGTCGAAAGAATAACCATGGATTGCATGGAATCGACTTCCTTAATCTCAGAAACTTTTTCCAGCATAAGCTTTTGGTAAGCTGTAATATCCTTTGCGATGATCTTTAGGATAAAATCACCAGTACCTGTTATGTGATGACATTCAATCACCTCTTGAATACCATTGATTTCCTTCATGAAAGCATCAATATTAGCTTTATTGTGGCCGATTAGACTAACCAAAACAAAAGTACTGACGCCAAGACCAATCTTTTCAGGATCAAGCTTTGCGTGATAGCTTTTGATGATGCCAGATTGCTCTAATTTTTTCACGCGCTCCAATGTAGGGGCCGGCGATAGACCAATGTCCTTTGAAAGCTGTGCATTGGTGATCTTGGCATTACCCTGAAGGATTTCAAGAATCTTCCGGTCTACCTTGTCAAATTTGATTCGGATGTTACTATCTACGTTCTCTTGCATATACAAAATATAATATCGTACAAAGTTAGAATAATTAAGGAAAGTTTTAAAGTGAATAAAACTTTTTTAAAGGGTCAAATTCGAAATATTATTTATTAATCGGGACTTTTCGGCAAACAAAGCTTTCAAAATCACTTTTTTAAACTCCAAAATTCAAATTATCTCCTGCATACGAAGCAAAAAACGTAAACTCTCGAGTTAAAGTTTATTCTTTTTGATAAAATCTCTTGCAGCCTGATGAGCGGGATGTTTCCGCTTTGCATATTTCTTCACTTTCTTGAAATAATCCTTGGCCAAAGCTTTCTGATTTTCTTCCAAAGCGATTTGTCCCAATTGAACCAAAGAATGTAAATAATACCCACTTTCCTGAGATTCGGATTCCTCTCCATAGGAAAGTGTTTTGAGATAATAATATTTCGCCTCATCTCGATTCCCGATGCGTTCATAATATTGCGCCATGTAGAAAGCAGCGTATCGACCGCTGTTGGATTCATAGCCTGTCATTCCTGTTTCTATCCTTTTCAGAATCTCTCCAGACTCCTCTACCGCTTCTGACCAGCGACCTACAGTATAAAGGTGACGTGCGTAGGATCGATGGAAGTAAGGATTATTTGGAAATTTCTCATGGAGATAGGAAGAAATCCTGAGTGCTTCGTAAGGTTTCTTCTCCTGAGAAGCATAGAGTCGAAATAAAAAATACATCGCCTCAATTCGTGTGTAGAAAGCATTGGTTGCCACCTGCTCAAGTTGCTCCAAACCCAAATCTTTGTTCCCTTTTGGAAATAGAGCCATAACTGGCTTGAGCAAGGGATAATTATCCGGAATCCAGACAGAAAAATAATTAAAGAGTGCGTCTCCTAGCAAAAGTTCGGGATTAAACTCCTCTTCTCCCCTGCTTAGTTCCATGTACTTTAAGGCATTTTTACCAGCCCAGGCTGCTCCAGTCCAACTTTTCCGCTCCGCCTTCAATCTACCTTCAAATCCATATCCGGCGGCTAAAAAGAAAGCTGCTTCTTTATTGGTTGGATCTTCATCAAAAAGCGCCTCAGCTTTTTCATTCGCTCGGTCTATATATGCCAAGAAAATATCATCATAGGATTCATTGGTGATATCTACTTCTATTCGCCACCAATAACTGAGTGCCATCAAAAAATCAGGAAGAGGATGGTTTGGATATTGATAAGCAATTACCTGAAAATCACGCTCTGCAGTCTCAAAGTCAAAGTTATACATACTATTAATTGACTTCGTAATCCGATACTGCAATCCTCTGTCTAAGAGTAAGTACTGCGATCTCTTCATCTCCATCAGACTATCCTCCGGAGCAGATTGACCATAAGTCAAAATCGGTACAAGAGAAAACACTATTCCCACCACCATCAAGAAAACTGACCGATACCATTGGCGCTTCATGCACACAAAATTATCGCTAAAAGTTAGATTTATGCTATCTTTCTCCATTCCTAATTTACCTATGACCGCATCAGCAAATCCACTAGCTCAACGAATTCAAGAACTTTTAGATTTTGACAAACGACTTTATTTTGTTTTGCTTCTCTTGCTTTTTATTCTGATTCGGTACCTGACCAACACATTGATCATAGAAGCAATTCCCGATTCACAAAATTTAGTAAACTCGGGAGCACTGACCTACTTCTATATTTTCAATTCGCTTGGCTATTTGGCTACCCCTATTTTGCTACTTTTCAAGTTTACCTTGATTTCATTTTTGATCTGGATAGCATCCTTTGCCCTTGGATACAAAGTGCCATACAAGGAGCTTTGGAAATTTGCTTTGGTCGCTGAAACGATTTTTCTATTGCCTGAGCTTCTACGTTTCTTAATTTATTTAAACCCATCTCAGGCGGTCAGTTATCTTGAAATCGAATTGAACAGACCATTTTCCATGCTGAGTCTTGTTGGATTTGATCAAGTGGAGGAGAAGTATCTATACCCATTGGCTACCATCAATATTTTTGAAATAATCTACGGAGCTGCCTGGGTTTTTGGCTTTCTTTCGATCAGCAGAAGAAGTATTTCAGAATCAATTTGGGTGATTCTTCTCGGGTACTTTTTCCCTCTGACGATTTACTTGGTCTGGTATATCATGGTCTATCGTTAGTATTTTTCTGCTTTGAGCTAGCGCATCGCTTGGAGCAGTATTTGACATTTTCCCAGTTTTTTTCCCACTTTTTTCTCCAAGTGAAAGGGCGGTTGCAGACTGGACAGATTTTCGTTGGAAGGTATTCTTTTTTCATTCTAAGCCCATCTATTTGGTAAAGTATGCCTACCGAGGATCCGATTCGCCTCTTTTTTTACCTCAGGAAGCTTCTGAGCACCCCAAATTTTATCACGCGCTGCTTTTCCTGACTTTTCCAGATCTACTATAGGAAATGGATAGTCCTTTCCTAGTTCCATCCCATAAACTTGCAATTCCAATGGTGGGATCTTCCAAGGCTCATGTATCAGATGAGCGGGAATTTTGGAAAGTTCTGGTACCCATTTTTTGATAAAAACGCCATCTACATCATGATCTTGAGATTGCTTCACTGGATTATAAATTCGAACCGTATTGATTCCTGTCACCCCAGCTTGCATTTGAAGCTGTGGATAATGGATTCCCGGCTCAAAATCCAAAAAGCATTTTCCTAGATGATCTGCTCCTGCCTTCCAGTTTTGGCCAAGGTGATGTGTCAAAAAGGATACGACCATCGCCCGCATTCTGAAATTCAAATAACCCGTTTCTTTCACACAACGCATGCAAGCATCCACCAATGGATAGCCAGTCTTTCCCTCCTTCCAAGCCTGAATCCAATCATGATTTACTTTTGGATAAAATTCCAAAAAACCCTTATTGATTGGTTCAAACTCCATTCGGGATTCCATTTCAAACTTTTGAATGAAGTGACAATGCCATCTCAAACGGGATTGAAAATTTGTGAAATTTCGAGCCTGAAAACCTGACTTCTTCTTCAACTCGGATACCTGATAAGCCTGGCGAATGGAAAGACAGCCCCAAGCCAAATAAGGTGAAAGTCTACTGCAAGCAGTTCGGCTTAACTCTGGTTTTGAGATGTGTCTATTATAGTTTTTGACTCTGTCTTCAACAAAGCTCTTGAGATATCTCCAGGCCAATTTCTCCCCTCCTTTCTGCATTTTTGGATTCGGCTGGCTCCATGCCGGGTCTATGGGAAGGAAGTTTTCAGCTGCTAGAAATTTTTTAGAAAGGGAAACAAACTGAATCTTTTCTAAAGGGATTTCTTCAATAGTCCTTTTTGCGTGAGCAAACCAAGCTTCTTTCCATCCTTTACGATCCTTTCTCCCTCGCTTGACTCCTTGTTGATTGAATTCCTTCCATGGAATTTTGTGAGCTTTAAGATAGCTGGCTACGGCTTGATCTCTCTGATATGTAACAGCAATTCCAGTCTCTTGGTGTGAATAGACCGCTTGAATGATATATTCCTGCTGCAAAGCCTTGAAAATATCCAAAACTTCGGCATGAAGGATGGTGACTTGAGCTTGAAATTCCTTCAATTGACTATTTAAGTCCTCCAGGCTTTCCCATACAAAACGCCAATGCCTTGTATCACTTTGGGCCGCAGCAATAAGCGATGGCTCAAATGCATACAAAAGAAGAATGGGATACCCAGCCCGAAAGGCTTCCAACAGCGGAGGATGATCGCGTAAACGTAAGTCTCTTTTTAACCAGACTATGGAAATTTTTTGCACAATCAGTAAACCACTAGGCCATGTGATGGTTTGGAAGGTATGAGTAAAAAATTATCACTAAGCGAGCGAGAAATAGATCGCATTATAGAAATGGCTTGGGAAGATCGAACTCCCTTTGATGCTATTGAGCAGCAATTTGGCGTCAGTGAGTCAGAAGTCATCAAGTTGATGCGAAAAAACATGAAAGAGAGTAGCTTTCGAATGTGGAGGAAACGTGTCCAGGGAAGAAGCACCAAGCATATCAAAAAAATGGGTAGCACCCTCACCAGGTTCAAGAGTACTCGTCAAAAAACTATCAGCGACAATAAAATCGCAAAGAGATGAAAAAAAGCGGGCTTAAACCCGCTTTTTTATACTGTTTCAAATGGCCAGGACATGATCCCTCTAGCCATATTTTTCACATTTTTAAAGCCCATTTCAGTCATTATTTGACAGGCTTGCCCACTTCTGTTACCACTTCTGCAGTAGAGCAAATAAGTTTTGTCTTTTGGAAGGTTTTCAATCTGCTGAGTGAAGTTTCTAGACATGATGTCAATATTTCTTGCTCCCCGAAGTTTGCCTCCAGCGAACTCTCCGGCTGTACGTACATCGATGATGACCGCATCCTTTTGCAGCATCAAGTCGTGAAATTCTCCTACAGATATATCTTCGTAAGCTTTAGGTGTTGATTTAAAGAAGTCAAACATAATTTTCGTGTTTCATTGTTAAAGATTGATACAAAAGTATCTGACCCTATCCCTCAAAACAGTAATAAAAATCACATTATGACGCTTTAACAAGCTTTTTTCTGAGTGAAATAACGGAAAGCCTAACCAGCAATATCCAAGGCAAACCATGAAACAAGAGGTCTCCCCAATCGATCAGCTGCATGCCATTGGCACCACCTAATACCCAACGAATCTTTCCGAAGAAGTGAGGCTCGGGAACAAATGGGGCTAATCCCAAGGTCAAAGTCAAAATGATGACTGTTCGCCAATTATTGAATGGGTTGGTAGTACTTAGCTCTTTTTGCGCAGCCATGGATAAGATATTTGTGACCAAAAGGTCTTTGGAAATTCTTCTACTTTTTCGAAGCCAAGCGGCTCATCTCTTCCTTCATTAGGAATATATGCCGTACCAAAAAGGTAATCCCAAATACTAAGGGAAATACCGTAATTGACACCGTGACTTCCTTCGGGAAGGTGCTTGGCATGATGCCACAAATGCATGACTGGATTATTGAGAATATACTTCAATGGTCCGTAGGTCAATCTGATATTAGCATGGTTCAAGTGACCAATAGCAATGGTGAAAATGTGCAGGATGAAAAAGTCATCCAATCCAAAACCAATCATTGCCAAAGGAACGTATTGGATAGATTTGTAGACAATCGTTTCCATCCAGTGGTAGCGAAGATGCGCTGCAAAGCCCATTTGCTCCACGGAATGATGCACTTTGTGAAACTCCCAAAGCCAAGGCACTCGATGCAATAGTCGATGTGTATTCCATTGAATGAAATCCGCTACCAAAAACATCAAAAGGAATTGCCCCCAAATCGGCCAAGAATTCACTTCAATAGCTACCAGATTAGTAATTCCAAACAAGCCAAGGAAGTCATTGAAAGCCTCAACGAAAACATTACTGAGCGAATTGTATACGATCAATGAAAAGAGGAAGAAGTTGAAGAACATATAGAACGCATCCAACCAGAAGTCTTTACGAATAATTGGCTGATTCTTTCTCCAAGGAAATACGATTTCCAATAGCCACACTAAAAGAGATAAACCAACTAACCAGTAAAAGTAATTTTGCCAGGAAGGATACAGAATCTCACTTTTCAAATAATTCCAATATCCATAATATCCGTCAAGGAATATTTTGAAATACTTCTCCACCATGCCTTCTTATAGATTCATTAATTCTTTTCCGATGATGTAAATACCCATCACAAGGACAAACCAGCCAAAGCCTTTCTTTAATGCTTTATCATTGATCTTTTTAGAAAGTGCGCTACCGATAAATATACCTACTACGGATAATCCGGTAAAGATTAACAGCATTTGCCAGTCAATGGTTTGCGTGGAGATATCACCCAAAAACCCTATCAAAGATTTAGCAGCAATAATCAACAAAGAAGTACCTACGGCAAGCTTCATGGGTAATCTTGCCAAGAGAACCAAAGCAGGGATAATCAAAAATCCTCCCCCAGCTCCGACTATACCGGTAATTACACCAACAATCGACCCTTCCAAAGCGATTAACGGAATATTGAATTTGACTTCACCGTTTTCATCCTCTCCACCTTTTTTCTTCTCCTTAATCATGGAATAAGAAGCGGCAAGCATAATCAGTGCAAAGAAAACCATGATTCCGACGCTTTTGGATACTTCCATATCGCCCATGGTTAACAAAGGATCAGGAAGCCAAGGAACCAAGAATTTTCTAGTCAAGAAGACAGCAATAAATGAAGGGATAGCAAATACTACTGCAGTCTTATAATCCACCAATCCGCTTTTCATATAATTTCCAGCCCCTACAAGAGAGGTCGTACCCACCACGAATAAGGAATATGCCGTGGCTAAAACCGGATCGATATGCAGAATATAAACCAGAACAGGAACGGTCAATATCGACCCTCCCCCACCAATCAGTCCTAAACTAACACCGATCAAGATGGCTGCTGCATATCCTAAAATAGTTATAATATCCATTGATTTTCATTTTTGAATTAGGCCTCAAAAGTAAGCTGCAGCCACAGGGGTAAGCAGTAACAAAAGTTACATTAAAACATTTAGGCTCTTCAAAAGAATTCGGTTTAAGTTAAAGTTAAATCTCCTTTGGGAATGATTTTTTTCATGTTTTTTGTGTCAAAAGGGCTTTATATTCGTAAAAACCTTAATACCATGAAGATCATTGTTCCAATTGATTTTTCCACCAATTCTGTCAAAGCCTTAGAATTTGCGCTTGGACTTCATCGTGGAAGCAAAACCACTATTGTACTGTGCCATGTGGTAGAGATGATCTATGATTTTGCCTCTCAAACAGCTCTGGCTCTCGACAATATGCATGCCGACGCCAGGAAGCTTTTGGAAGAAATGGTGGATAAATATAGCATAGGACCAATTGAAATTCACTCAGAAATAATTGAAGGAACTCCATCAATCAACGTCACCCGTCTGGCAGAAGAATTGGATGCAGATTTGATCATCATGGGAACACACGGCATGGGAGGACTCAAAAAAATCTTGGTTGGATCCACTGCTGTAAATGTGATCCGGGAGACTACGATTCCGGTACTGCTGGTTCCTGAAGAATCTTCCACCGAGCAGATAAAAAGTCTAAGCTTTGCATTGGAAGTAGCAGATCATGAGGAAAAGTTTATAGAAAAAGTGAATAGCTACGCCAGTATTTGGGGCTTAAAAATACAGATTATCCATATCATTAAGTCAAGGTCCTTTGTAAAGGAAATGGCCCTCAATGGCTTGAAGAATTACTTCGAAAAAGAAGCAGGATACTTACCTACCATACACCAATTGGAGTCTGAAAATGTAATATCAGGGATCAAAAGCTTTGTGGAAGAAAATCCAGAATCCATTTTGGCTATGTGCCACACTCAAAAATCCATTTGGGATCAACTTTTGGGAAAAAGAAAATCTATCGAAATGGCTTACCGGGTTCGAGTACCGCTCTTGGTGATGGTGTGATTTATTTACTAATTAACTCCTCAAAGTCGTCACGGATGTAAATTACATTCCTACCTAGTTCAATCCATTTTTTCTTTTCCAGTTGTTTGAGCAGCCTTGAGATTACTTCTCTTGAAGTACCCAACTCATTTGCGATTTCCTGATGAGTCGTGTGTAATTCATTAGTCTTGTGCTGCTTCATTTTTGTAACGATGTAGCGCATTAGACGCTCATCCATTCTTCGGAATGCTACTGCATCCAAAGCAATCAGGAGCTCCTGAAATCTACTTTGATAGGTAGAAGAAACGAAGTCTTTCCATTGCTTGAATTCATCCGTCAACTGTTCATGGACATTGATTGGTACTCCTATCAAAACGGTGGGTTCCTCAACAACAGCCTTGATTTCGCTTGGACGGGCTGCTGAGCAACAAGTCAGCGAAAGCGCACAGGTCTCCCCCGCATCCAAGTAGTATAGGAAAAGCTCTTTCCCATCCTCATCCATTCGCATGATTTTAATAGACCCCTCTAGCACTATGGGAACCATCTTGACAAACTTACCAGGCTCCATTAAAATCTTACCTGGTTCAAGCCGCATGATTTGACCCTTTTCGATAAGCTTCTCAAGTAATTTTGGGTCCGTAAACCCTGGCAAGCTATTTTTTAATTCTTCTACAGTCATGTTTCGATTTGTGTGATAAAAAATCCTCTAGGTGAAAGTATATTTTTTTACCAGATTTTAAAAACGAAACTACGGTTAAGCCTTACCTGCTTTTGTGACTGATATCACATTTTGGCTGCTATAAATCATCGTTATTCAGGATAGTTAATTATAAAAAAGAAAGAACTTAAGCTGAAATCAGATTTTAACATGATAAATGTCAGGAAATTAGATTACTCCTTTTAGTACTTTTAACAAACCCACAAACAACCCAATCATGGAACATTATCAAATAGTTATTATCGGAGGAGGAACTGCCGGCATAACTGTGGCAGCACAACTTATGAGAAAGGATAAATCGCTTAAGATTGCGATCATTGAACCCTCAGAAAAACATTATTATCAACCTGCCTGGACTTTAGTAGGTGCTGGTACATTTGATTTTAAAGATACCGAACGAGAAGAAGCTGACTACATACCAAAAGGCGTTACCTGGATCAAGGATAAAGCAAGCACTATAGATCCAAAATCAAATAAAGTAGGAACAGAAAATTCAGGTGATGTTGGCTATGACTATTTAGTGGTAGCTCCAGGCCTCGTCATGAGACCTGATTTATTGCCAGGACTTCCTGAGGCAATGGAGAAAGGCATCGTTTGCTCCAACTATACCGACCCAGAACATACTTGGGAAACCTTAAAGAATTTCAAAGGAGGAAACGCAGTTTTCACCCAGCCTACCACGCCTATCAAATGTGGAGGAGCCCCTCAGAAAATAATGTATTTGGCAGAGGACTATTTCAGAAAAGAGGGCATAAGAGACAAAGTCAATGTCATTTTTGCAACTCCCGGTACAGTTATTTTTGGGGTACCGGACTTTGCTCGTACACTGAACAAAATCATTCATGATAGAGACATCATCTTCAAGCCTTTCTATGCTCCCGTCCGAATCGATGTAGAGAATCAAGATATCTATTTTCAATATTCCAAACCCGGAGAGAGCAACTGTACGGTAATGGAAGGAAATATAATTGGGGAAGAGCTAACTGGTGCTACTGAAATCAAAATTCACTTTGACATGCTGCACCTTGCACCACCGCAAGCGGCTCCTCAATTCATTCAAGACTCAGAAATATCAATTCAGGAGGGTCCTGGCAAAGGATGGGTAGATGTAGATATCCATACCCTTCAGCATAAGCGATTCCCGAATGTTTTTTCCTTGGGAGATGTCGCCCATTTGCCTACAGCCAAAACCGGTGCAGCTATTCGGAAGCAAGCCCCAGTCTTGGTGGAGAACCTACTCAAATTGATGAAAACGCACCAAGTTGGTCATGAATCTTACGAAGGTTACTCCTCCTGTCCACTAGTGACTGGCTATGGAAAAATGGTTTTAGCGGAATTTAAATACGACAATGTCCGTGACTCTGATCCGCTGATTTCAAAATTTGTGGATACCAGTAAAGAACAATATAGCATGTGGCTGCTGAAAAAATATGGGTTGCCATTTATGTATTGGAATCTAATGCTGAGAGGAAAAGCTTAAAATTGAAAGCCCGGAGATTTAAATCCGGGCTTTTTTGATAAACCAAAAAGACCTTCTTCCAGTTTAAGGAATGTAAATCATCATCAACTTGAAAAAGCTCATCACCACCAGCGCCCTTTTCATCACATTAGCAATGCTTCCTATTGCTTGTTCTGAATTTTGCAATAATCCTTGCGGTTGTGGGCCTGTTTTTGAAGTTATTGACTTTAGAGTTCAATCTTTTGAGACCCTTTCTTTAACTACCGAAGGCCAACAAGTAAGTCCTTCTACCTCTCTTCCCTACGATTTTATTACCAAGTCTTTCAGAATAAAAGAAACACAGAATGTGTCCTATTTTGAAGAAAGCAATAATTCAATCCCAGGAGTAGCTTTCGCATGTAGTCCGCCTTCACCTCAATCACAAGAAAAAATGATTGGGATCCAGATTATTAATTCCAAAGAGGTAGAATTTGCGGATGGAGAAATCTTCAAGGTAGGTCAGGACATTAGCGACTTTTTTGAAGTGAATTACTTTTTTGTCGAGCAGACTCGACCTATACCCGAGTTTTTGGAAAATGGATTGACACTTTTTAGAGAAGACCTTTTCAAATTGGTTTTCACAAAGAATCCAGGAAAAGAAGTTCAGCTAGAATTTAGCATGCGAATCATGCTAGAAGGCGGTTTAGAGTTTAATTTGCAGAATGAAATCCTCAGCATTCGATGAGTTTTGAATTATTCCTGAGAAAATACCCTGATTTTTTCCTTAGATTCATTCCAAATAAGTTACTTTTGCAAGATTGATTCAAAGGCCGTACGTATGACAGCAGATCAACTAAAGATCTCCCACAGTGCAATTATCGAAGACCTAATCGATTCGCCCCTTAAAGTGAATTTAATGGAATTGGGTTTTTTGCCTGGGAAAAAAATCACCCTACAGTTCAAAGCTCCAAGTAACGGTCCCTTGGCTTTCCTATTAGAAAACACCCTCCTAGCACTACGCAAACAAGAAGCGGCCTTACTTCAAGTCAAAATTATCTCCTAATTCATGGCCCAAACACAGCCACCCTCTCTGACCAAACCGCTGAAAATAGCACTCATTGGAAATCCCAATGTAGGTAAAACAACTATTTTCAATCAGCTCACAGGATTGAATCAAAAAATCGGTAATTATCCCGGTGTGACGGTGGACAAAAAAACCGGGGCAATGATCTACCAGGATCAAGTTTATCACATCATTGATCTTCCTGGAACTTATTCGCTTTACCCAAATTCAGAGGATGAAATCATCGCTCACCGGGTATTAAACCAGCTGAGCGAAATCGAAAAGCCAGATTTCGCACTGATGATTATCGATTCTGTTCAACTTTCAAGAGGATTATTTTTAGCTACCCAACTGATCGATCTTGGCCTCAATTTGGCCATCGCTCTGAACATGGCTGACATGGCTGAGAAAAGCCAGCTTGAGATAAAAACTTATGAGTTGTTCAAGCAACTCGGAGTTCCAATTCTTCAGACAGACGCTCGCCACCTTAAAGGAATGGATCAAATAAAAGAATTGATCCATCAGCAAAATTTTACGAATCCGGGTCCTTTTATAGAAGCAAAGGAATTCTTGGATAATTCCCAGCTTCAGGATGTCAAGGAGTATTTTGAACTGAGCAACGATTATCAAGCTTACCAGATTCTTCGATTTGGACTGAAAGACAAGGGACTTTCAGAGGAAAAAAGAAGCTGGATTCGAAAAAAACTAGAGACACTTACAATCAATCTAGAAGCTGCTCAACTGGAAGAAACCAAAATCCGATATAAGCGGATCACTGAGGTTATCGAGAAAGTATTGGTTAAAAAATCCCATCAAGAGGTAGGTTCTGCTCCACTCGATAAGATTTTCCTACACCCTGTTTTAGGCTACCTAGTTTTTGGAGGAATCCTCTTACTGATATTTCAGGCAATTTTTGCCTGGGCATCCGTCCCGATGGACTTGATTGATGGCTTTTTTGCAGATTTGGGAGCTTGGCTAAGTAGTACTTTACCGGCAGGACCTATTGCAGATTTACTTTCTGAAGGGGTAATCCCGGGTATTGGAGGAGTTGTTATTTTCATTCCTCAGATCGCTCTTTTATTTGGTTTTTTAGCCATTCTGGAAGATACCGGTTACATGTCCCGCGTCGTATTTTTGATGGATCGCTGGATGCGGCCTTTTGGTTTGCATGGTAAAAGCATTGTGCCCTTGGTCTCAGGTGTAGCTTGCGCTATCCCCGGAGTGATGGCAGCTCGAAATATTGGTAATTGGAAGGAGAAGATAATCACCATTATGGTGACCCCTCTGATGAGTTGCTCAGCAAGATTGCCTGTTTATATTATTTTGATAGGCTTGGTGGTACCAGATGAGGCGATTTTTGGAATCTTCAACTTACAAGCTTTAACCCTACTTGCTCTTTATCTCCTTGGGGTAATTGGCGTTTTGGTGACTGCTTTTGGCTTGAAGTCGATTCTAAAAACATCCGAAAAATCCTTCCTGATGGTAGAGCTTCCTTCCTATCGGACTCCCAGATGGAAAGATGTCCTACTCACCATGTATTACAAGTCTCGCACATTTGTAACGGAGGCAGGAAAAGTGATCTTGGCCATCTCCATTATCCTATGGATTCTGGGTTCTTATGGTCCTCCATCCCAAATGGACGCAGTAAGAGAAATTCAAGAAGAAAAACTTGCTGCTGCATCCTCTGAAGAGCAAATAGCAGAAATTGAGGCCGAGACCTCTTCTTTATTACTTGAGAATTCTTATATCGGGATTTTGGGAAGAGGAATTGAACCAGTCATCAAACCACTTGGCTACGATTGGAAAATCGGAATTGCATTGATTGCATCCTTCGCTGCAAGAGAGGTATTTGTATCGACCATTGCAACTATTTACAGCATTGGAGGAGACGTGGAGGACGACCTCACCATTCGAGAAAAGCTCAATACGCAGATCAATTCAAATACCGGAGAAAAGACATTCAATAAGCCAACAGCCTTTTCGCTGATGGTCTTTTATGTCTTTGCCATGCAATGCATGAGTACTCTTGCTATTGTATACAGGGAAACTAAAGGTTGGAAATGGCCGTTGATCCAAACAGTATATATGACAGCACTAGCATATTTTGCTGCTTTATTGACCTATAATATCTTCTCTTAAGATGTTGCAAGAAATCATCATAGCGATAATTGGATTGGGAGCCTTAGCCTACCTTTGGCAAAGGTTTTTTGGAAAACCGACAGAAAAGGCCGGTTGTGACAAGTGCCAAAAAATCGATTGAAGCCAATCGATGTGGTTCTCCTGATTTTTTGATATTTTCAGCCCATGGGCAAAGTCGCCAATCAAAGTTTCCGCACTGCCATTTTTTCCTATTTGGGCGTAGTCATTGGCTACTTCAATGTCCTTTGGCTTTACCCCTATGCACTGGAAGCTGCAGAACTGGGTACTTTTCGCACCATTCAGGATCTTGCCCTGCTGATCGTCCCTTTTGCTCAATTAGGGCTAGGAAACGGGATTACGAGGTATTTCCCAAAGTTACAAAGCAACCAAAGCTCTTTCCTGAGTTTTAGCCTTTTAATAGCTTTATTAGGCTTTATTTTGGCGGCATCTTTGTTTTGGCTTTTTCAGGATGAAATCGTTGGGCTTTTCGCCAAAAATTCCCCTGAAGTCATCAGATACCTATGGATTGTCCTTTTTATCACCTTTTTGGCCTTAGCCAATTCCATACTCGACGCCTATAGTCGGTCCTATTTAAAAGTCTCCATACCAACATTCTTCAGAGAGGTTTTCCTGAGGCTGCTGACTGGTATTTGGATGATCTTTTTCCTTATGAAGTGGATAGATTTTGATCAGATGATGGCTGGCTTGATTGGAGTCTATGGCCTTCCGCTTCTAGGAATGGTGGCCTATCTCGTCTATTTGCGGGTATTGAAACTGGACTTTTCCTGGTCTAAATTTCCAAAGGGTTTTCGAACTGCCTTTATCCAATTCAGCCTGATTACCTTTCTGGCTACTGCTGCTTCTACCTTGATCTTAAAGATCGATTCCATCATGGTCAGTTCGCTTATTAGCCTTGAAGCGAATGCTATTTACACGATCGCATTTAGTATGGCTATCGTGATAGAAATGCCGAGGCGCGCCATTTCTCAGGTGATTATGCCTGTGATTGCTGATCATTTTTCCAAAGAAAATCATCCTGCGATTCAAAAAATCTACACTCAAGTTTCCAACCGTCAATTTTATATCAGCCTTCTGATTTTTCTGGGAATTTGGATCAATATTGATTTCATCTACCGATTGATCCCAAACAGTAGCCTCTATGAGGCAGGAAAATGGGTAGTTTTTTGGATTGGTTTAGGAAAAGTCATTGATGCCCTCTTTTCAGCCAACTCTGAGATTTTGGTCTTTTCCAAATACTTTAAATTCAACCTCATCGCAACCATCCTGATGAGTATAATGATCATTCTGTTGAATTATCTGCTCATCCCACAATTTGGCATTTCCGGAGCAGCCATTGCATCAGCCTTGGTAATGTTACTTTTTAATGTGGTTAAGTTCTTCTTTTTGAAATACCGTTTACAAATGAATCCATTTAGCCCGGAAACTTTAAAAATTTTGATTTTGGGAATAGCCCTTTTTCTACTGTTTATGGGCTTACCTACATTTGAAAATTACTGGTTGGATTTCGTGCTCCGAAGCCTAATCTTAGTTTCTTTCTTTCTTGGCTTGGCAATGCTGGGCTGGGTCGGAAAAGAAGAATGGGAATGGGTCAGAGAAAAAATTAAAAAGCCCAAGCCTTAGAGTGTTACAAACCTCCTTATAGACAAGATTTGAGCTGCCTTAAATCCGCAAACTTCCACTGTTATCCTGCGTTTTGTGCGAGGCCCCGATAGCTATCGGGGTGAGGCCTGTTTTTGGAAAGGGCTTCACTCGGTATAGTTGTTAATTGTGAAGTTTGAACATGTCAGCGGCCTGGGCTTTGACAAATATACGGATATTACATCGACGGGTTAAATTAGGGAGCGGATAATTCGTAATTCTCTTTTCTCTATTTAACTTTAAGCATGAAGAAAAGCATATCCCGGAAAATAAAATTCAGGAGCTTATTTTGAAAAATTCCTTAATACTTGAAATTCAATCTGTACAGAACAATTAAATTTATTAGGTTCAGAATTTTATTTCAATTCCATTAAAAATGTATCAAGAAGCCTTTAACTTTGTATTGTCAAATTTTGCACGCCCATGTACTTGATTAAGAAAATGATTGTTTGCCTGGATCAGTCCAGTTTAGACAAAACCTTGGTCGAATTCGCACAATTTATTGCCAGAGTCAATCAAACCAAGAAGATATTTTTTGTTAATGTGATCAAAAACCTTTCGGTTCCTAAGGAAGTCCTGGAGGAATTTCCAAACCTCATAGAGAATATGATCACTGAAAGGCAGAATGCAATGCAAAAAACTGTTTCAGAGGTTTTTGGAGATCAAAAAGACATCTCGCTAAACTATGTGGTAAAGGAAGGAAACCTATCTAAAAAGATCCTGAAGCTTTCCGAGGAAAAGTCAGTGGATATGATCATCATTGGTCGAAAAACCACCCTTCCAGGCACAGGAGTTGCTGCTTTGAGGCTAGCCAGAAGAGCGAGTTGTTCCCTATTGATTATTCCTGAAACTACCGTTCCAAAGGTCCAAAAAATCCTAGTTCCTTCAGACTTTTCTGAATATTCAAAAGATGCGATGGAAGAGGCAATCATGATCGCAGCAAAGCATGGCAATGCCGAGATTGTTTGTCAGAATGTATTCAATGTTCCTTCAGGCTATCATTTTACCGGGAAGACCTATGAGGAATTCACCCAGATCATGCAGATGCATGCAGAGATAAATTACAAGAAGTTTATCCGCAAGATTGACACCAAAAACATCAAAATCACGCCTGTTTACACTCAAGATGACAATGATGATCCTGTACAGGAAATCATCGACAAAGCCTTGGAAATAGGTGCTGATGGCATTGTAATCGGTGCAAAAGGCCGGACTGCCGCCACAGCATTGTTCATTGGAAGTATGGCTGAGCGTTTGATTCAGTTCAATGATACCCTACCCCTCTTAGTCACTAGGCCGAAGGGAAAAAATGCCGGCATCTTAGATTATATATTGGAAATCTAAAGGGTCTCAGAACTGAAGGTATCACCTTGAGAAAGGTCTCCCGTGTCAAATCCCTTTTTAAACCAGCGCATTCGCTGAGCTGATGTACCATGGGTGAAAGAGTCTGGCACTACCCGTCCAGTGGCTTGTTTTTGTAGACGATCATCCCCAATGGCATTAGCAGCATTCAGGCCCTCTTCGAGGTCTCCTGCCTCCATCATCCCACTTACTCGCTGTGAATGATGAGCCCATACTCCAGCTAGGAAGTCAGCCTGAAGTTCCAATCGCACCGAATATTGATTGTATTCCCGATCTGAAATCTTTCCACGAAGCTGCTGCACTTCATCGGTAATTCCCATGATTTTCTGAATATGATGGCCAACTTCATGCGCAATGACATAGGCTTGAGCAAAATCTCCCGGAGCATTGAGTCGCTGCTCCATCTCTTGAAAAAAGCTTAAATCAATGTATAGTTTTTCATCAGCCGGACAGTAAAAAGGTCCAGTAGCAGCACTTGCATTTCCGCAGGCAGATGAAACAGAACCAGAAAAAAGCACTAGTGTTGGCTCTCGGTAATTTTCTATCAATTGATTCCAGACAGTCTCAGTATCAGCTAAAATCACGGAGCAAAACTCAGCTAATCGATCATCTTCTGGACTCGATTGGTAATTTACCTCAGTGGTAAATCCCTGACCTCCACCCAAAAATCCACCAATCAGAGAAAGTGGATTCACTCCAAGCAAGATTGAGCCTCCGATAAAGACTGCGACGATCACGAGACCTGTTTTCGAGAAAAGCATGCGAAGCAAAGGAGCAAGCAGCATTGGGTTTATTCCCCCTCCACCGCTTGGACCGCGCTGCCCTCTTCGGTCTTCTACATTGCTACTGCGTCTACGACCTTCCCATTTCATTTGCTATTGATTTAGATTGATAAAAAACAGTATGAAAGCCCTAAATTCCATGAGAAACTTTCCGGCTTTCATAAAAATAACCAAATTACATGCATTCAACACAACCCAAAATAGTAAACCTATGAAAACCAAAAATCTCTCTCTTCAATGGATTATTGCTTTAGTCTTAATTTTTATGAGCACTGCTGTAGCAAAAGCCCAAGTTGGAGTTGGCACAGCTCCGATCGAAGGAGCTGAATTGATGCTAGATGGAAGCAAAGAAATGCTTTTAGAAAAATGGCAATACTGGCAGGGACCTCGTTTTTCGGCTGAGCCTCCCATCAAATGGATGGAAGTGAAAGACCCAGTAGATGGAGGAAAGGCGATCAGTAGCAATGATCCTGCAGCAGCAGGAGGAAAATATGGCGCTGCGGATATCGTCACAAAAAAAGAATATCGGGACTTTAGGGCCCATGTGGAATTTTTGATCAAAAATGAGGGAGGAAATAGCGGGGTTTACCTTCAAAACCGATATGAGATCCAAATCCTAGATGGAGACTATGGTTTGCATGGATTGGCTGCCGTGATCAATGAACATCTACCAAAGGAACAAGCTTACAATGGTCTTGGAAAATGGAATGCCTATGATATTGTCTTCAAAGCAGCCCGCTTTGAGAATGGAACACTTACAGAAAAAGCTCGGGTGACGATTTACTTCAATGGTAAAAAAATTCATGAAGATGTGAGTATTCAGCAGGTTTGGGGTGGTCCAAATTCCGGCATCGATGGCGGAAATGATGGCGGAAAAGGAATAACAGACCGTCCTGGCGGATTGAAACTGCAAGCGGAAGGACACGATGTATTTTACAGAAACATCTGGATCAAGCCACTGAACTTAGATGGGCAATCCACCGATTTTTAATTTCCAAAACAAAAAAAGAAGGCTTTCTAGATTTAGAAAGCCTTTCTTTTTGTAATTCAGGATTATCCTAATTTAAAGCGAATCGGAAGTCTCATTTCTGTTCGTACGGTAGCTCCGTCTTTTACCCCGGCTTTCCATTTCGGTGAAAGCTGTAAAACCCTGATCGCTTCCTCATCACAGCCTCCTCCTATTCCACGAAGGATCTTAGCTTCGGATATTGAACCATCCTTTTCAACAATAAATCTTACAACTACGGTACCTTCGATTCCTTTATCTCTAGCCATCTCTGGGTATCTTAGATTTTTAGCCAAATGAGAAAACATCCACTCATTCATTCCGCCTGGAGGCTCAGGCATCTGCTCTAGCGTATGAGCCTCTGTAGCCGAAACAGTTGATTCTTGGGCAAGAGCATTAATTCCAAAGATCATCATCCCAAAAGTAAGTAGAAAGGTAAAACTAGTTCTTAAAACCCTTTTCATAAATGTGGTAATTGATTGACTTGAAATTTTTAGCTTAGCTTAAACCGAATTGGCAATCGCATGCGGGTTCGAACTTCTCGTCCACGCTGCTTGCCCGGCTCCCAATTAGGTGCATTTTGAATCACTCGTAAAGCTTCCTCATCACAGCCAGCACCGATTCCTCGAAGCAGTTCCACATCTGTGATGGAGCCATCTGTATTGATCACGAAAACCGCAATCACTGTACCTTCGATACCCATTTCTTTTGCTTGGGCAGGATATTTTAGATTTTGAGTTAGGTAATTATTCCATGCCGCCATTCCACCAGAAGGTGTAGGAGGAGTCTCAACCACATCAAATATTTCATCTGCTTCGATCTCGACAAGCTTTCCATTAACCATTTCCTTTAATTGAACGGTGCCATCCGCATCTTGAATTTCGACCACATTTTCAGGTTTGATTGATTCATCATCTGCAAGATTTTGATCGCAGGCAAAAACTATTACCATCAGTGAAACCAACGGTATCACCATAAGAAAGCGGCTTTTGGCAGTGCTTCTTGATTTTTCTCGATTCATCATAATAATTCTCTTTTTGGTTTGAAACTGATTAAAGCTATTGGTAAGCTGCCAGCTTTGATCTTTTACAATCAGCCTGAGAAGCAGCCGAGAATAGTCAAATTGAGAAAAAGATTTCGTCACGCCCTGATCAGCCTGAAATTCATGAATCTCGCGCAATAACTTCTCATAGAGATAAGCTAGCGGATTAAACCAGAAAACAGCCTTAAATAAGTGAGTGAAAAGAAGATCCCAAGAATGACCTTTTGAAACATGGACCGACTCATGAAGTAATATCTGACGCTGATCTTCTTCCTCCGGCTCGAAATAGGGCAAAAGAATATATCCAAAATAGGAAGCCGGTTCAAAGCTTGGGTGGACTGCTATTTTCAGACCTTGGTAACTGAACTTTTCAACCAATTGAAGTTGGAAGAAAGGTTTTACCAATCCCAAAATCACCTTCAGCAAAGCAATCGAAAAACCGATCACATATACTGTCAGCATCAAATCCATCCAGTCAAAGGAAACTTCCTCTGTGGCAACCCCCTTACCCAATTCAAAAGCTGGTAGGGTAAACTCTGCCAAAGCATTTTCTGGGTTGGAAAACTCAAAAGATAGAAAAGGCAATCCTATGGATAGAACTAGAAGAACTATCAAAAATCCTCTATTCCATTCGAAGAAGGTGAGTTTTTCCAGCGTTAGCTTATAGAATAACAAGCCAATGGCCAGAATCAGACTTCCTTCGATCCACAAATCTATTAGCCAATTCATTTCTTAGCACTTTTTTCGGCATCATCTATTAGCTTCTGGAGATCTTTAATCTCATTTTTGGAGATTTTTTTCTCATTCACCATGAAGGATAGAAAGTTGCTCACAGAACCTTGGAAGAAATTAGAAACCATGTGATTGATTTTACCCTTGGAATACTCCTCCTGAGAAATCAATGGAATATACATGTGTGTATTTCCATAAACCTTGTGCGTCAAATACCCCTTGCTTTCCAAAAGGCGTACCGTGGAAGCGATCGTCGTGTAGGGCGGTTTGGGCTCATCAAGCTCATTCAAAATATCCCGAACTAATCCCTGCCCAATTCTCCAAAGTACCCGCATCATGCGTTCTTCATTTGCTGAAATCTCTTTCATAACTCAATAGTAAGATTAATTATTTAAACATACAACTTATTTTTCGTATTTCTACGATTCATGTTAACTAGTATCAATTTATTAAAAGCCTTCAATAATCAAAAGCTGAATTGCGATTAATTCAAATATCTTCTTGAAAAAGTCCTGAAAAGTGTAATGACTTTCTCAAATAAACAGGAAGTAAATTCTTGAATTTGATATAATTAGAGGAAAAAATCTATTCCTCTTCTACTATTTCAATGGATTCGGTCAAAACAGGACCCACAAAGAAATAACCTAGAATCTCACCGCTTCCTTGAGTAATTTGGATATTGGTGTCAGGATTTTGAGGCGGTGGACTGAAAAGTCCGCCATCATTAAATAGTAGACCCACGAGTTGGTTAAAGTATTCATATACATCGCGGTTCATACGGAAAAGCTCCAAGCGAACCTGATCTCCTTTTTCAAAAGCATAATTCAATTCTAAACCCTGAGAAAAAAATTCTACTCCGAAGGTGTCATCAAAAAGCAAATAATCCCCCCGATCGTTTTTGAGTGTATCATTTTCAATCACTCGAATCCGATAGTAATTATCCTCATCAAATGGAATCTTTCCATAAGCTTTGATATAGTACCCCTCCTCTCTGAATACGCGCTCCTCCCGAAATTCGAAAGTCAAACTATCCAATACCGGTGGCTCCAACATCGTCCCTTGGGAGCGATACTCTTGTTCATTCCATTTCACGAGCAATTCATAGCTCTCGCCTATTCGAGCCACTGATCTAGGGTCAAAAGGCTTGTAAAATCCAAACTGAGGTAAAAACTCAAACCTTGTAGTTTCATTGGTTTCGAGATTTCGAATAGATACTTCCGCATCCTGAATCAAAAGTTCATCAGAATTATCAAAGTAATCCTGAGCTAATGAAATTCGTACTTGATTGAAACTAGGATTATCCGTCCAGCTACCTTCTACAACAGGAATCAAGCCGTCAATAGTAGCTAATGGCAGTTCCACTTCCTCTTGGCAGGAAAAAAAACTAATTGCTAAGAATATGCTTAGTAACCGCTTCATCAAAACTGGAAGTTATAGGTGATAGATGGAAGAAAAGTGAATAAGTAAGTCATTACAATACCGCGTCGGGAAGATTCGACAGGACCATCGGAAGGACTGACGGTAATATCCTCGTTATATATCTCTCTAAACTCGTAAGCAAATGGGTTTTTGCGACCGTAAAGATTGTAAATGCTAAAATTCCAGCTTCCCCTCCATCGCTTGCCCTTATTAGAGTTTTTCCAAGTGACAGAAGCATCCATCCGGTGATAGTCAGGAAATCTGTCCTCATTTCTAAATGGTGAGAACAGAGGCAATTGCTGATTATCGGCGAGATAAGTGCCTACTGGGAAAGTGACCGCCTGACCAGTAGTATAAATAAAGGTCAATCCGGCAGACCACTTCGGAGAAAACTCATGGTTCAGTACCAAAGTGACATCATGTGGCCGATCGAACCGCGGATTGTATGCCTGCCCTTGACTGATACCTTCAATTTCTCTCCAAGCTCGAGACCAGGTATAAGCTAACCACCCGGTAGTTTTTCCTATATTTTTTCGAAGTAAAAATTCCACGCCATAGCTCCAGCCTCTCCCGGAAAGGATTTCAGTTTCTACATTATCTGTGAATAGAACCTGAGCCCCATTTCTCAAATCAATGATTCCCTCCAGTGTTTTGTAATATCCTTCCACAGACAGCTCCCATTTGTTTTCTTCAAAATTTCTGAAGAAGCCCAAAGATAATTGATCGCTTCTGATCGGATCGACATAACTATCCGCCAAAATCCAGCGGTCAATAGGAAGACCTGCAGAGCTGTTGGAAGCGATCTGCACGTATTGGAAATTTCGATTGTAAGCAGACTTGACGGAAAACTTATCATTGAAAAGATATCTAAAAGCTAAACGTGGCTCCAAACCTTGGTAGAATTGGATATTTTGGAAGCGATCATAGCGAACCGAATCTATCACTTCTGCCTCAGGACCAGGAATACCTCCCTCATACTCATACTTGACCCCATTTCCGAGCTGATTATATAAACCCCAGCGAAGACCTGCTTCCACACTAAGATTGCTCGTGATATCAAGAGAAGTACCTGCAAAAATATTGTTGAGCAGCCCATTTTTTGAATTAGTGGATATTCCCTGAATATTACTTCCAGGAGCGGGAGTAAGCTCAATGGGGGCAAATCGATAATATTGAGAGTGAAAGCCCCAATAGGTATTGATTCCTTTCCGATTGACTTGCCAAGTTCCTTTTACACCTGATTCAGAAAGGTTATTGCCCCACTCAAAGCCATTCTCCGGATCGTCGAAGTCGATCGAATACCGATAGCGCGAATGGTAGGCATTCAAGTCGAAAAAGGTATCGTCACTGATATTTCTAGACCAGGTGGCAGCACTCACCCAATTGGTCCAGCCCAAGCCAAACTGATCGTCAAGCCCCAAAAAATCCCTTCCTTGATAGGTACTTACGCTTAAGCGGTCACGGTCACCGATTCGAAATACAGCTTTACCACTGAGGTCGTGAAAATTCAGCTTGTTATTTCGAATTTCTTCATCTCTTGCAAAGCCCAAAAACACATCAGCATAGGTTCTACGTCCAGAAACTATGAAGGTAGAGTTTTCGGAAAAAAGCGACCCATCTATCGTTAATCGGGATGAAATAGTTCCTATCCCACCTTCTCCGTGGATTTGTTGGTTATTTCCTTCTTTGAGGGATACATCTATTAGTGAGGAAAGCCTACCTCCAAAAGAAGCGGGCATATTTCCTTTATATAGTTCTACTCCACTAAGCGCATCTGGATTAAAGACCGAAAAGAATCCAAAAAAGTGGGAAGGGTTGTAAACTGGGGCTCCATCTATTTGGACTAGGTTTTGATCAGCTGAACCTCCTCGTACAAAAAGACCCGTGGTTCCCTCTCCTGCTGTCTGTACACCAGGCAAAAGCTGTAAACTCCGAAGCAAGTCAACTTCACCGAATAAGGCGGGAATATTTTTGATCGTCTGAATCGGAACGCTGTTTTTACCAGTTTCCAGACTTCTGATATTCTGATCGGGTCTCAATTCCTGAATCAACACCTCATCGAGAGATAACTCATCAGGCCGAAGGAATATTTTGACGGTTTTGTTGAGATCTTTTTCCGTAATGGAACGAACAGATGTCTGGTAACCAACAAATGAGATAGTCAGGTTAGCAGGAAGATCAACCACGCTGATCTCAAATTCACCCTCAAGGTTAGAAACCACCCCGGCTGTTTTATTTCCTTCCCAGTAGATATTAGCGCCCGGAAGAGGAAATGAATTATCCACGTCAATCACAAAACCCTTTATCAGCTGCTCTTGAGCGATAGAGCGAAGAGGAAGTAAGCTTATTAATAGAATTAGAATTTTGAAAAAAATGGCTTTGGACATCAGGTAGGATATAATTCAGCTTTCAAGTACACGGCCTAAGCGGCTTAATGTTTGTTAATTTTCAAATGGAGTCACAAATCTAAACTTACCATTCATCCCAAAGGTTATTTCCTTGCTAATTATTTTATAATTTCAGGCCATGATTTGGGCATATCCTGATTTCAAACTTTTAATCATTCTAGCCGGAGCTTTTGCTTTGGGGTACTTATTTTACATCTCCAGATTCTGGTTGATCAATCGCCGACTTAAAGTCGAAAAACGACGATTGCTTACTAAACTCATTCTACGAACAAGCTACTTTATTCTTTTTCTTATCGCATTTGCAGGACCTTCTATTGGCACATCGACCAAGGAAGTCAAAGAGGAGGGCAAGGACATTTTCCTGGCCATTGACCTATCTCAGTCTATGAATGCGACAGATATTGGCCCTAGCCGTCTACAAAGGATTAAATTTGAATTGAAGGAGTTGATCAAAAATTTTCCTTCTGATCGAATTGGCCTTATTATTTTTTCCTCAGAAGCTTACATGCAATGTCCATTGACTTTTGACCAAAATGTCATTCAGCTTTATCTGGATGGACTCAATACCGGCTTGGTTCCTAATGCTGGCACTGACCTAAGTGGTCCACTTCGAATGGCCTTAGATCGATTTGTAAGCGATGTTTCTCCAGAAGTCAAATCCAAATCAGTGGTTCTGATTTCAGACGGAGAGGACTTCGGAGGAGAATATGAGGATGTAGCCGCTTCTCTTGCAGAAGCTGGTATCAAGGTTTTTTCTTTGGGAATCGGTACAGATGCCGGAAGCTCTATTCCTCGCGGAAATGGCGTGGTGATTGATCCCAATACAGGGAGACCTGCGGAAACAAGACTGGACCGGGATGCACTTCAAAAAATTGCCATCGAAACAGGTGGAAGGTATTTTGAAATATCGGATGTTTCTCAGGAAGTCAGTGATTTGATCGGTAATCTAGAGCGATTGGAAGGCGGCACCATCGGTACCCGACAGGTAGAAGCCTCTTCCAACAAATATTTCTATTTTCTACTTGCAGGATTGATCCTTTCCGTTTTGGATATGATTCTTCCCATCAAAACCATTAAACTTTGATATGAACGGTGGAAAATTAATCATCGGCCTTCTTTTACTCATTCCTTCCTCATGGATGCGTGATTCGGAATTGAATGCTGCGATTGATGTGGCTGGGGAGAGTTTTGCCAATGGAGAATACGAACAATCCTACCAGGATCATCTTGCCCTGCAAGAACGCTTCGGCGTAAGCTACAGTGAGTTGGATTTTAACCTGGGTCTTAGTGCTCAGTATTCAGAGAAGCTTGATGAGGCAGCAGGTTACTATGACAAAGCAAGTACGAGCGCGGATATGATTCTATCTTCCTTCGCATACAATCAGGGAGGTGTTTTACTTGGAAACAAAAAGGAATACGAAGCTGCGCTTAGTAAATTCAAAACAGCCTTGATCAAGGATCCATTAAACGAAGTCGCAAGATATAATTATGAATTGCTTGCCAGATGGATGAAGCGAGACGAAGAACGAAAAAATCAAGAGGAGAATCCTCCCGAGCCATCAGACTTTGCCAAGCGAAAAAAAGCAGAAGCTGATCGCTTGGTTGAACAATTCCGGTTCCGAGATGCGTTAAACCTTATGAATGAAGCGCTGGCTCAGGATCAAACCGTGGCAGCCTACCAGCAATTCATCACCACTCTTCAAGAAGTCACTGAGATCAATGAAAACTAAAATAATACTACTTTCAGCAATCATTTTCACCTTTTCACTGACGTCCTATGCCCAGACAGCCGGTGACTTTTTTAATAAAGCAGCTCGCTCCTACGTAAAGACTGAAAAGGAACAAGCACTCCAAACCGTGAATGATGGATTGAGTAAATTTCCGGGAGATAGCAAACTGCAAGCATTGAAAGATAAGCTTGAACAAGAGCAAGAAGACGAGCAAAATCAAAATCAAGAGCAGCAGAATCAGCAAAACCAAGAACAGCAAAACCAAGAGAACCAACAAAGTCAGGGAGAACAGGGCGAACAGCAGCAAAATCAGGATCAAGGGGAAAAAACAGAGCAGGATCAGGCAAAAGAATCTGAATCCGGAGATCCTCAGGAAAAAAGCCAGGATCCGGCCAGTGAAAACGCTAACGATCAGATGGATGCCAACCTTGCTGAGCGACAAAAAACTTTAGAGGAATTCAAGGAAAAGCTAAAAGCGATGAATTTGACCCCTGAGCAAGCTGCACAGATTCTTGAAAGTATGAATGCCGCAGAGCTCCGCTACATTCAACAGAATAGAAAAAAGGCCACTCAGCGACCCAAGCGGGGAATTCCTGACTGGTAAACCCAAAAGCGAAATATTTTATCAGAAAAACCCAAATAAACATGTTCAAAGAAGTATACATCGTATCAGCCGTCCGGACACCACTTGGTAGTTTCGGCGGAAAACTTTCAGGACTAACAGCAGTAGAGCTAGGTACTACCGCCATCAAAGGAGCTTTGGAAAAGTCGGGCGTAAAAGCCGAGGCTGTTCAGGAAGTTTTTATGGGAAATGTCATTTCGGCCAACTTAGGTCAGGCACCCGCAAGACAGGCAGCGATTGGAGCGGGGATAGGATATCAGGTTCCTTGTACCACGGTTAATAAGGTATGTGCATCAGGTATGAAATCGGTCATGTTTGGAGCTCAAAGCATCATGCTTGGCATCAACGATGTAGTTGTGGCTGGAGGCATGGAAAGCATGTCAAATGTTCCATTCTACGTACCTAAGGCTCGTTTTGGATATAAATATGGCAATGCGGAGTTTGTAGATGGCCTTGTAAAAGATGGACTTTTTGAGGTGTATTATAAGTTCCCGATGGGCAACTGCGCCGACAATACCGCTAAGGAAATGAATATCTCGCGAGAAGAACAAGATGCTTATGCCATTCAATCCTACCAGCGTGCAGCTGATGCTTGGGCGAAAGGATACTTCAAGGATGAGGTAGTTCCTGTAGAAATGAAGGGCAGAAAAGGCGAGACTATTCTGATCGATGAAGATGAGGAGTACAAAAACGTCATGTTTGAAAAAATCCCAAGTCTCCGTCCAGTATTCGATAAGGAAGGCACGGTCACAGCAGCCAACGCATCTACCATGAATGATGGAGCTTCTGCTTTGGTCTTGGTCAGCAAGGAAAAAGCAGATGAATTGGGTCTTAAGCCGCTGGCAAAAATCCGAGGCTTTGCAGATGCTGCTACTGATCCGCTTTGGTTTACTACCGCTCCGGCACTAGCCATTCCAAAAGCTATTCAGCATGCAGGTATCAGTGCCGATGAGGTAGATTTCTATGAGATCAATGAAGCCTTCTCAGCGGTAGCTTTAGCCAATCAAAAAGAATTGAAATTAGACCCAGCCAAGCTAAATGTCTATGGCGGAGCTGTTTCTCTCGGACATCCGCTTGGAGCATCAGGTGCTAGAATCATTTCCACCTTGAATTCAGTCCTTCATCAGCAATCCGGCTCCATTGGCGTAGCCGGAATTTGTAACGGAGGTGGCGGTGCCTCTGCTATGGTGATTGAAAAATTATAATCAAACCCACAAAGTATCCGCGGCATATTCTGTCGCGGATTTTTTTATGAAACGTTTTGCACCCTTCATTCTACTTCTGATTAGCCTCAGTCCCGTCTATGGGCAGGAAATGGTTCGGGTATTTTATGACGAGCAGCAGACCATGCTCAAAGAAATCTACCCCACCGTCAATGGAAAGGCAGAAGGAACTTTGAAACGGTTTAATGAAGAGGGTAAATTGATTCTACTCGGAAATCTCAAAGCTGATCAGCGTGAAGGGCTTTTCGTAGAATTGAATCCGGATACAGGAGACACACTGCGAACCATTCCTTTTCAAAACAATCTGAAGCATGGAGTAAGTCAGACATTCTTTTTGGATGGTACAATCAGACAAGAGCTCCGCTACGAAAATGATCAAATCGAAGGGCCGGTTACGACTTACTTTGAAAATGGTCAGCTTCAGGACAGGACTGAGTTTTCCAACAATGTCCCCAATGGAAAAAGTGAACGCTTTTTCCCGGATGGCGCTGTGCAGCAAATTATCCATTTTGAAGCAGGAAGGCTTCAGGGGCCATATGAAGAGTATTACCCAAATGGTAAAATCAAGCGAAGAGCAACTTACCGAGATGGGGAGCTAGAAGGTGAAGAGTTTACTTTCTATGAGGACGGTAGTAAAGATGTCGTAGCCAATTACAAGAAGGGATTCTTAGATGGTGAATACCTTGAATATTTTCAGGATGGAAGTATCCAAAAGAAGACATCTTATAAAAACGGGGTAATTTCTGGCGAGTCGAAGGAATTTTATGAAAATGGAAAACTGCGTCAAAAAATTACTTTCAAAAATGGAATTCCAACTAGCCCTCTCGAAACCTTTCATGCAGATGGAAAAAAAGCTTTAGTCCGGGAATTTTCTCCAAGATCTGATCTTGCAAGCCGAGAACTACATTATCACCCAAATGGTCAATTGAAAATGGAAATCACTTTCCTTCAAGGACTTGAATCCGGTGAAATCCAAGTATTTCGGGAAGATGGCTCACTTGAGGAAGTTCGCTTTTACCAGCGGGGAATTCCTACCGGCACTTGGGAGTATTATGATGAATCAGGCGAGCTAATCCGAACCGAGAAAAAAGAATCGATTAGAAAAAAGATTGATTACTAATCATTCCCTTTAATTGAATAAAAGCTTTCCTATTTTTGCCAAAACATCTGAATCATGAGCCACGCAATCAAAGAGACCAACTTCCAATTTCCTGCACAAATTGACTTTTATAAAGGAAAGGTAAGAGATGTCTATATTTTCGACAAAGAACTTGTAGTTGTGGCCTCTGATCGAATATCTGCCTTCGATGTGGTGCTTCCACGTCCTATTCCTTTCAAAGGCCAGGTATTAAATCAAATCGCAGCCAAATTCCTTGAAGCTACTTCTGACTTAGTACCTAATTGGGTAACCGCCACGCCAGATCCCAATGTCACAATAGGAAAACGATGCGAGCCATTCAAGGTAGAAATGGTAATTCGTGGCTACCTGTCTGGACATGCTGCTCGTGAGTATAAAGCCGGAAAGCGAATGATCTGTGGCGTCCCGATGCCAGAAGGAATGAAGGAAAACGATGCTTTCCCCACCCCCATTATTACACCGACTACCAAAGCTTCCGAAGGGCATGATGAGGATATTTCCAAAGAGGGCATCTTAGCGAAAGGAATCGTCAGCAAGGAAGATTATGAAGTCTTGGAAAAGTACACAAGAGCCTTATTCCAACGCGGACAAGAGATGGCGAAAGAAAAGGGGTTGATCCTGGTGGACACGAAATATGAATTTGGAAAGTACGAGGGAGAAATTTTTCTAATCGACGAAATTCACACACCGGATTCCAGTAGATATTTCTATGCGGATAGATACGAGCAAAACCAAAAAGAAGGAAAAGCTCAGCGTCAATTATCGAAGGAATTTGTGAGACAATGGCTGATTGGGAATGGCTTTCAAGGAAAAGATGGCCAGGAGGTGCCTGAAATGACTGATGAGATTGTACAAAGCATTTCGGATCGCTATATTGAGCTATTCGAAAAAATCACCGGAGAGAAATTTGTAAAAGCTGAAACGGATGCGATCGAAACCCGCATCGAAGAAGCAATAAAAAAGTATCTAAACGAAAACTAAAATCAACAAGTATCAAGCAGGAAAGTAAATTAATTATTGATTTTATTTCCGGGCAGGATTCATCCTTTCATTTCGAAGGAAAGGCAAAACAAAAATTATATGAAGTATAGCATTGACAAAAAAGAACAATATGTGATTTTCACTCCAATGGAGGAAAAATTGGACTCTACGCTAGCACCAAAGTTGAAATCTGAGCTTTTGACTGTGCATGCAGAAGGCTACGAAAAGCTTGTACTAGACATGAGCCACGTGAAGTATGTAGATTCCTCAGGGCTTAGCGCCTTATTGGTTGGAGATCGTGAATATGGAAACAATGGAGGCTTGTTTTTGATCTCTGGTGTGCAGGATCATGTGCTGAAGCTTTTGAAAATCTCCATGCTGGACAAAAAGCTTAATCTAGTCAATGACTTGGAAGAGGCTGGAGAAGCGGTCTTCATGCATGAAATTGAAAACGGGGCAGTAGAAGAGGACGAGGAAGAAGAGGATTGAGACCAGAATTTGAGGTAACGATACTTGGGAATACTTCATCGATTCCTGTACATGGTCGCAATCACACCTCCCAGCTCGTAAAGCTGGGAAGTGAATTGATGCTAATCGACTGTGGTGAAGGCACGCAAATGCAACTTCGCAGGTTTCGGCTGAAGTATTCCAAAATCAATTATATTTTTATCTCCCACCTTCATGGGGATCACTACTTGGGCTTGATTGGATTATTATCCAGTTTTCATTTGGCCAGGAGAAACAATCCTTTGACTATTTTTGGACCAAAAGGTCTAGATGAAATCATTAGTACTCACTTTAGATGGAGTAATACTCAATTGACATATTCAATTGATTTTCATATTACTACTGATGACGGATTAAATCTATTGGTAAACACCCCACAATTGATGGTTTATAGCTTCCCGCTTCGCCACCGTCTTCCTACCACTGGTTTTTTGATCAAAGAAAAAGCAGGTCTTCGTAACCTGATTAAATCAAAATTGGAAGCCGAAAAGTTACCCGTTGAAGCTATTCAATCCCTTCGGAAAGGAATGGACTATATCGGCGTAGATGGTTCATTCTATCCGGTGAGGGAATACTGCTACCCACAGGAAGCTACACGGACATATGCCTATTGTTCAGACACCATTTATTGGCCCGAATTGAAAGAATACATCGCCGGGGTGGATTTACTGTATCATGAGTCTACTTTCTTGGATGCGGAGAAAGAAAGAGCAGAGCTCACCATGCATAGCACAGCAGGTCAGGCAGCATCCATAGCAGCAGAATCTTCCGTAAAAAAACTGATTTTAGGGCATTTCTCCTCCAGATATAAGGATCTGAATCCTATGCTAGAAGAAGCCAAACCGATATTCGAAAATGTTGAACTCAGTGTAGAGGGAGAAATTTATCAACTATGACACGCAACGAATCTTCCAAAAAGACCAATCTCTTCATCATTTTGGGTTCAATATTTCTGACTAATGCTATCTTGGCGGAAATTATTGGAGTGAAAATCTTTTCAGCAGAGCGAACTTTTGGTTTTGAGCCTGTCAATTGGAAATTTTTTGGGGAATATATCTTGGACTTCAATCTGACCGCAGGCGCTGTAATTTGGCCTATTGTCTTTGTGACCACAGATATTATTAATGAGTATTTTGGAAAGAAAGGTGTTCGTAAGATAAGTTTTCTGACTGCAGGATTGATTGCCTATGTATTTGTGGTTATCAGCGTCGTGACCATTTTAGTACCAGCTGATTTTTGGCTGGATGTCAATGCTCAAACTCCTACAGGAGAATCCTTTGATATTTCCTATGCATTCAATACCATATTCCGACAGGGATTGGGAATCATCATTGGTTCACTCACTGCCTTCCTCTTGGGTCAGTTGGTCGATGTCTTTGTATTCCAAAAACTACGAGCCGTCACCGGATCAAAAATGATCTGGTTGCGTGCAACAGGTTCCACCTTAGTCAGTCAGTTTTTCGATTCATTTGTGGTATTGGGAATAGCATTCTACATCTTCGGAAATTGGGACCTAAGTCAAGTTATCGCAGTGGGAATCATCAACTATGTATACAAATTTTCAGTTGCAATTCTACTTACTCCCCTGCTCTATCTTGGACATGGGCTGATTGATCGCTATCTCGGGAAAGATTTGGCAGAAAAAATGATGAAAGAAGCCTCCTCCGATAGAACCTTCCTTTAAAAGCAAACTCAACAAGGGTCTACCAAATTATTTTTTATAAATCTCTCGATTTTTTAAACATTATTCTAAAACATTCAAACCTTCTCTTGTTTTACAAAATATTTATACGTACTTTTGCACCGTCAATTTTGACATAGAATAATTTTTTCTGAGCCGTGATTTCCTTACTGTCGCTTGTCTGGGATCAAGGAACATGGCAAGAAAAAGTAAGGAAACATCATGGAAAACAACACAAAATTCTCAGACCTGGGGATTTCGAAAGAAATTCTACAGGCAGTGGAAGAGATGGGCTATACCCAACCTTCCCCAATTCAAGAGCAAGCTATCCCTTACGTACTCGAAGGACATGACGTAATCGGTCAAGCCCAAACAGGTACAGGTAAAACAGCAGCATTCGCTATTCCGATCATTGATTTGGTCGACCCTGACTTCAACAAACCTCAGGCTATCATCCTATGCCCTACTCGCGAGCTAGCGGTACAGGTAGAAGGTGAATTCCAAAAACTGGCAAAGTATCATCGCAGAATTACTTCTGTAGCTATCTACGGTGGCGAATCAATCGACAAGCAGATTCGAACACTGAAGAAAGGCGTACAAATCGTAGTAGGTACTCCAGGTCGAGTTCAAGATCACATCAATAGAGGTACCTTGAAACTTGAAGATGCTGGAATCATCGTATTGGATGAAGCGGATGAAATGTTGGATATGGGCTTTAGAGATGATATCGAAGCCATCCTTCAAGAAATGCCTGAAGAAAGACAAACCGTCTTCTTCTCCGCAACTATGGCCAAGCCAATTATGGATTTGACCAGAAAGTATCAGAATGACCCGCACATCATCAAAGTGGCGAAAAAAGAACTGACTGTCGATCGCATCGAACAGATTTACTATGAAGTAAAGCCTTCCTTGAAAATGGAACTGATGGTTCGATTGATGACGGTAAATAACTACAATCTGTCGGTTGTATTCTGTAACACGAAGCGAATGACTGATGAGGTAACTGAATCTCTAGGCTCAAGAGGAATCGTAGCAGAAGCACTTCACGGAGACCTGTCCCAAGCACAAAGAGACAAAGTGATGGGTAAATTCCGCAAAGGAATCTGTAATGTCTTGGTAGCTACGGATGTGGCTGCTCGAGGAATCGACGTGGACAATGTAGAGGCAGTATTCAATTTCGATCTTCCTTTGGACGAAGAATACTACGTACACAGAATCGGAAGAACAGGCCGCGCAGGTAAATCCGGTGTAGCTGTCAACTTCGTGACCGGTCGTAGAGATACGATGAAGATCAAGGATCTTGAACGATTCACGAAGGCTTCCATTAATAAAATGGATCCTCCTTCTGTCAACGAACTGATTGACATGAAGAAGGCTCAGCTGGTAAAAGATGTACATCGCACCTTGGCCAAAGAAGAAGACAATCAGATCTTCGAAGAGACTTTGGGTCAATTACTTACTGAAGGACTTACCCCAGAGCAAATTGCGCTAGGTCTAATCAAAATGACCATGGGTGAGGCTGTTAAGGAACTTAGAGATCAGGATTTCTCCCTTCCTTCCTTCCAGGACAGAAGAAGAGAAAGAAATGATCGCGGAGATAGAGGCGGAAGATTTGAGCGTGGCGGAAGAGATCGCGATGGCGCACGTCGTGGCGAGCGAAGAGAAGGTGGTCGAGAGCGTAGAGGTGGCGGAAGAGCTACTGAAGCCAATATGGCTAGACTTTTCCTCAACCTCGGAAAGCGTGACCGTATCCGTCCCAATGACATCGTAGGTGCAATCGCCGGCGAAGCAGGAATCCCTGGACGAAGCATCGGTGGAATTGACATCTTCGACAACTTCTCCTTTGTGGACGTACCGCAGAAAGATGCCGATCATGTAATTCGCATCATGAAGCAAAACACCATCAAAGGGAAATCCGTAAATATGGAAATTTCAAAAGGTTGATTATAGGTTAAGGTTAATTTGGTTAAAGCACATTTCTTTCGGGAAATGTGCTTTTTTTGTATCAAAAATCAACCATGCCACTTTTTTTTCAAGAAAATATTCAGCCTCCTGAGGTCCAACTCGAACCAGAAGAATCCAAACATCTGATTCGTGTTTTAAGGAAAAAAACAGGTGATTCGGTAGATCTGACAGATGGAAATGGCAATTTGTATCATTGCAGGATTCAAGATGCTAATCCCAAAAAGACTAGCCTTCTGGTAATCGATGTTGAAAAAACTCCGGAAGATAATTTTCGAATTCATGTAGCAATTGCCCCTACCAAAAGTCCTGACCGTATGGAATGGATGGTAGAAAAAATTACAGAGATCGGTTTTCATGAAATCTACCTGATGAAGAGTCAAAATTCGGAAAGAACCTATTTGAAAACTGACAGACTCGAAAAGAAAATCATTTCTGCTTGTAAGCAGAGCAAGCAATACTTTAAACCCAGAGTCCATTCAGACATCATCTTTTCTGATTTGATAGCGAATACCGCATTTTCGGGTTTTCAAAAATTTATTGCCTATGTGGATGAAAACCACCAAAATCATCTTTTGGACGTAGCCAAACCCACTCGAGACTACCTTATTTTAATTGGACCAGAAGGTGATTTTGAACCTGAAGAAATCAAGCGGGCGATTTCAAATGGTTTTGAACCTGTCTCCTTGGGAAAAAGCAGACTTCGAACCGAGACTGCTGGACTCGCTGCTGTGCAGATGTTGCAGATATTAAACCGTTAAGCAGTTTATTTTTATAGAAATCACTTCAAGTCATTCTTGAAGTCATCAATTGATTTTGTATTTTAGTTTATTGTTTGAAATAATTCCCAAAGCTGTGCCGTACAAAGAGAAAATCATAGAGAAAAAATATCATTCAATCGGTGAAGTTGCCGACATGTTTAAAGTTGCTCCTTCGCTTATTCGCTTTTGGGAAGGAGAATTTGATATCATCAAACCCAAAAAAGACAAACGTGGCAACCGCAGATTTACGAAGGACGATATCCAAAAAATCCGTTTTGTCTATCATTTGGTAAAGGAAAAAGGGTATACGCTGGATGGAGCAAGGGAGGTCATTGCTCATGGACAGGAGCAAGGCTTTGACAAAGTTGCGGCAGTACAGAAGCTTCAGGAGATTAAAGAGTTTTTAGCGACCATTCGCGACGAATTCCATGCAAAATCCGGATCATGAACATATCCGGCGTTTTATTGCTTTGGCTCTGGCTCCCAAGATTGGGCCAAGCCTTTTCAAAGCGATATTAGCCTATTCGGGATCCCCAAAGGCATTTTTTGACATTCCAAAAGGTAAAGCTTCTAAAATCCCAAAAGTAGGTCCCAAGCTACTTGCACTTCGTGAAAGCAGAGAGGAACTCCTGCGAAAAGCGGATGATTTAATAGCAACTTCTGAGAAAAAGGGCTTTGAAATCCTTACCCATCTGGACCCAAAATTCCCCCAACGTCTAAAAGCACAGGAAGATGGACCCGTTTTGCTTTTTTCGAAAGGAAAAGCTGATTTGAATTTCGAACGAACCGTCGGAATAGTGGGTACCAGAAGTGCTACCTCTTATGGTCGGTCAGCCACAAAAAGAATCATTGAGGACCTTTCGGTTTATCAGCCTGCGATTATTTCTGGATTAGCATACGGGATTGACATTGAGGCACATCGAGCAGCTATTCATGCAGGACTTCCCACCCTGGCCGTAATGGGCTCCCCTATCGATCAGATTTACCCGGCAGTTCATAGAAAGACCGCCGAGCAACTTCAGGAAAGTGGAGCTCTTTTAAGTGAATATGCCCCAGGCAGCAAAATGATGCCGGGTAACTTTCCAGCAAGAAACCGAATTATCGCAGGTTTGTCAGATGCATTAATCGTGGTAGAAGCGGCAGCGAAAGGCGGTGCACTTATCACTGCAGAAATTGCTTACAGTTATGATAAGGAAGTATTTGCGGTACCAGGAAACCTTCAATCCAACTTTTCGGAAGGCTGCAACAATCTAATCAAGAAGATGAAAGCCTCTATTTACACTGGTCCCAATGATATTGCGGAAGCACTCTTTTGGACCAAACCTGGGGAAGAGAAGCTCTCAAAACCAAAATTGGATTTTTCAAATCGGGAAAAAGAGGAATTAGCTATTCTCACCCATTTACAGGAAAAGGGAGAATCCGAAATTGACCAGATTTGCTATGCGACTGAGATCCCGCTAGGCACTTTATCCTCGAAGTTACTTTCACTAGAATTCGAGGGAATCGTCAAGTCTCTTCCAGGTAAAAAATTCAAGCTTTTGGTCTAATTACTTTTTCAGTCTCCTGATCAACTTCGGATAGTACCAAAGATAGAAGCCACTGACTCCCATCAGAATCAATCCCAGTGAAGTCAAGGTGGAATAAGTTAGCTTCGAGCCTTCCCCGTCGGTGAAATAATAGTCCAAAATACTACCGTCATGCACTTTTTCGATCCAATCGGAATGTCGCGTTTTCACGGATAAAACTTCCCCAGAGAAACCATCGAGCTGCACTTCTGTAAAATGAGTTTTAAAAGTCACTTTGGCAATTCCTTTGTCCGGGCGAATATCAATTCTATCCACTTCCTCATCCCTACCCAGTTTCTTCATCTCCTCTTCCCCAATCCGAGTCATTTCGGATGGCAGAATCCAGGTTCCATTTTCCACCTGGGATTTGAGAGTAGGTGGAAGCAATTCAGCTTTCTTTTTCCAAGCCAACAGAATGGATGTAATCCCGATCAGGAAAAAGAATATCAGCAAAGGCAATCCCAGCCATTTATGCAAATAGCGGTAGTTTCGGGTAGCCTTGACTTTGTGCTGGATTTTGGAGCTACTCATATTCAATAAAAAACAGAATTGGCAAGTTTCATGGCTTCTCCAAGCTCAGCCTTATTTAGTTGCAGGTCAAAGCCCTCTCCTTCCAATGCCTCAATCATCACTTCTGTAGCCATATTTCCAACTAAATCATCCTTGGCCATCGGACATCCTCCAAAACCTTTCAGTGCTCCATCAAATCTTCGACATCCTCCTTGGACTGCAGCGAGTACCTTTTCCTGGATAGATTCCTGACGGCTATGCAAGTGAGCCCCGAAAGTGAGGTGGGGAAAAGAGTTGATTTGTACTTCAAAAAGCTTTGTAATCAAATCCGTATCAGCTACTCCAATCGTATCACTCAGTGAAATGGTCTTTACATCCAACTGATCAAGTTTTTCTACAAATTCTGCCACCAATTCCGGTGAATATGGATCGCCGTAAGGATTTCCAAATCCCATGCTCAGGTAAACTACCTGTTCTTTGCCCTTGATTTCACAAAGATTTTGAATTGACTCGACAGTCTCTAAAGCTTGGGCAATGCTAGCCTTGGTATTTCTTTGTTGAAAGGTCTCAGAGACAGAAAGTGGAAAACCAAGGTAATCGATTTCTTCAAACTGCAAGGCATCCTCCGCGCCTCTAACATTGGCCACAATCGCCAATAGTTTGGATTGAGCTTTATGCAAATCAAGCATTTCCAACACCTCAGCTGTATCCCGCATTTGAGGAATGGCTTTTGGACTTACGAAGCTACCAAAATCAATGGTGTGAAAGCCTACCTCTAAAAGCTGATTGATGTAGGCTGCTTTGATGGAAGTATCTATGAAATCCGGAATTCCCTGCATGGCATCCCGTGGACATTCGATCAATTGAATCATGCTCGAAGATAGGCAGAATGATGAAAACAAACTTCCAAAAATGTCTGAGCAGAGAATAGCCTGTTTGTCTGCTCAGAATTGAAAGCGCATCAATCAATTACGTTTTTCCTATTTGAGAATTTTCCGGAAGCAGGTCTGCTTGGCTTGGGATCGTTGGGTTTGGATTCATTTTGCGAAGCTTTCGGCTGAAACTTCTCAGAAGGATTAGTCTTTTTGGAAAAATCTGAACCTCGCTTTTTGAATTTAGAACCACCTTTTTTCTTTTGGAATTTGGGTTTGTCATTTCTGGATCTTTTATCCTCCCTACTATAAGCAGGGCCTTTTTCAAATCCTTCAGGCAATTCCAACTGGTTGATTTCCATACCGATTAGTTCTTCAATTCTTCGGAATTTGGGTTGATCCTTGGGATTAACAAAAGTGATCGCTTCACCTTCCATATCAGCTCTTGCGGTTCGACCCACTCGATGCACATAATCCTCGGGATCTCCTGGAGTATCAAAGTTGATCACTAGTTCAATCCCAACCACATCAATTCCCCTAGAAATAATATCCGTCCCCACCAGAATTTTCAAGGTCTTATTCTTGAAATTAGACATGATCTTCTCACGCTCAACTTGCTCTAGATCAGAATGAAATGCTTCTACTTCAAACTTCTTTCGCAGGACTTTATGAAGCGACTTGACCTTATCCTTAGTTGAGGCAAAAATGATCACTGCTTCATAATCTTTCTGAGAAAGGATATTGGTTACAAGGTCTTCCTTTTGGCCATCATACACAGAATAAAAAGACTGTGTCACGCCTTCTGCTGTTTTGCCTAATGCGATGGAAATCTCCTCCGGGTTTTGAAGGATTTTCATACTAAACTGCCGGATTTTAGGTGGCATGGTAGCAGAAAAAAGAACTGTCTGGCGGTTTTTTGGGAGGTAATTGATGATTTTTAAAATATCGTCAGAAAAGCCCATATCCAGCATTCGATCAGCTTCGTCTAGAATCAGGTGCTCAAGTGAACTCAAGTCTATTTTTCCACCAGCAAGCAAGGCAATCAATCTTCCTGGCGTTGCTACGACGATTTCTGCTCCAGTCTCGAGCGCTTTTTTCTGCTGCTCCCAAACGATTCCATCACCACCTCCATATACTGGGATAGAACTGATTCCCAAGAAGTAAGCAAATCCTTGAATCTGCTGATCGATTTGTATGGCTAGTTCTCGGGTAGGTGCTAAAATCAATGTATTGAGTGAAGAACTGCCTGATTTCGAAATTTTATTTAAAACCGGAAGTATAAAGGCAGCCGTCTTTCCTGTGCCAGTTTGTGCGCAGGCAATCAGGTCTCTATTTTGAATGATAACCGGTATGGCTTTTTCCTGAATGGGGGTAGGCTTTTCAAAGCCCATAGCATCCAGTCCTTCTTGTAGACTGGATTCAAAATTAAATACTGAGAAATCCAAAATGGGATAATTAAAGTGATAAAAAGCTTTACGAAGCTCATCAAATATAACTCGAATTCGGCTTGAAAGCCAATCTGCAAGCGATAAAGTCCTTCATCGACAGTTCAATTGAAATAACGTTCTGATTTGACTATCTTTCTTCAGTCTTATTTGATCGCCCTTTTATGTCAAAAACCCTTGCTCAAATTTCAATTTTCCTGCTCCTGTTTTTATCAGGCCTCGTTCAAGCTCAGAACTTTTCCATTTCGGGTAAAATTGTCGATTCGGAATCCGGGGAGTATATCGATGGAGTAAGTGTCACACTTCGTGGTACTGCTTTTGGTACAACCACTGTGGCTGGTGGTAATTTTGAATTTAAAAATCTACCAAAAGACAAATATATACTTGCGGTCAATTACAATGGATACAACCGGCTAGAACAAAGCATCAAACTCAAAGAAGATACAAACTTGGGAACCATTTCACTAGTAAGACTAGGTGCCTCAGGAAGTGGACAAGCCCTGCAAAAGACCATTCGAGCCGATAATATCATTCGCCTTCTCAATGAGCGCCCCAATTTTATTGGAGGAAATATGGTGTACGGAATTCCACCGGAACCCAAAAAATTAGAAGGAAATAATTATCTGGACAGCAAATGGAATAGAGCCTCTATCCTACTCTACCGAGACCAGCAAATGCTGGAAGGATTCCGTGCGCGTTATAACATTGTATCCAATATGTTTGAACTGATGGAACCAGAGAATAACCTGGTGTCTGTCATGCCTGGCCTACGAGTCCAAAATATCGTGTGGATAGACTCCACCTACCAAGTGCCTAGATATTTTGTGAATGGTATGGACTTCCGGGAAGATGGAGCCCCCATTTCTGGTTTTTTCGAAGTGCTTGTTGATGGAGAACTTTCACTGATGAGACGAACGACCACCTTCCTCAAAGAATCAAATTATAATCAAGCCCTGATGGTTGGGGAGCGAAATGACAAAATTCTAAAGCGGAATACCTATTACTACCTAGAGGGCAAAAACATCATTGAAATCCCAAGAAAGCGAAAGAAGTTCTTCCAGATTTTTGGAGACAAAGCCGAAGAAATAGAAGCTTACACTTCCAACAATAGCTTCAATGTGAAAGACCCCAGTGCGATATTTCAAATATTCACCCACTACAACTCAATGTTCCCCGGATTCAAACCTATTATCAATCAGCTACTTGATGAAGTAGACCAACCCTAAATATTCTACGATGAAAAAAATCTTTACCCTTGTCACCCTGCTGTCATTTTCCTTTTTGACCTTTGGTCAAAATCTACCTGGGCTTGCCCCCGGACAAACCCCAACAGAAAAACCCATCCTACATGGCAAGAATTGGATGGCAATTACCGGAAAGCCTCTTGCAGCTACAGCCGGTGCCACTATTTTCAATCAAGGAGGCAATGCAGTGGATGCAGCTTGCGCGATGCTTGCTGCCACAGCTACCATGTGGGACGTGCTCTCTTGGGGAGGTGAAACACAGGCATTGATTTATCACCCTGAACTCAAAAAAGTCATTGCTATCAATGCCCTTGGCTATGCACCTACAGGTGCGACAGTAGAGTTTTACAAATCTCAGGGAATGGAATACCCGCCAGCCTTTGGTCCTTTGGCGGCTACTACCCCTGGTACTCCCGGTGGTTTGATGACCATGCTGGCAGAATACGGCACACTTTCCTTAGAGCAGATTCTCGCTCCTGCCATGCAACTCGCCCAAGGCTATCCAATCGAAGCGCAGACAGCCAATTCCATCGAAGGTTCTAAAGAGAGAATCAAAGAATGGCCCTACTCCAAAGAAGTTTTCCTTCCCCACCTTGGTGAGGAAAGGGAGGCACCAGCACCCGGTGAGATTTTTGTTCAAAAGGACTTGTATGAGACTTTGAAGAAATTAGTAGAGAGCGAAAAGGAAGCCCTTGCCGCAGGAAAATCCAGAGAAGAAGCGATTTACGCCGCAAATGAGCGGTTTTATAAGGGAGACATCGCTAAGGAAATCGTCCGAGGTACCCAAGAGCAAGGTGGTCTTTTTACAGAAGAAGATCTGGCTAACTGGGAAGTGAAAATTGAAGAGCCTTTGATGGTCGATTATAAAGGAATTCAGGTCTACAAGCTCCAAGAGTGGACCCAAGGCCCGGCTTTGCTTCAATCATTGAACATTCTGGAAAACTTTGATCTGAAGCAAATGGGCTACAACAGTGCCGAGTATCTTCACACAGTGTATCAAGCCATGAGTTTAGCATTTGCCGACCGGGACTTTTATTACTCCGATCCGGCTTTTGAGCCAAAAAGCCCGATTCAAGGCCTTTTGTCGAAAGAATATGCAAAAGATCGAGCGAAACTAATCAAAGACATCAACGATCCCGAAATGGGCGCAGGAGATCCTTACCCTTACCAAGGAGGAAGTAATCCTTTCAAAAATATGCTTAGCCTTCAAGGCGAAACTACTAAAGAGCAAATTCACCTGGCTGAACTATCAGGTACAGATGATCCATATTTTGAAGCCTTTTTCAGTGGTACCACCTCCATTCAGGCAGCAGATAAGGACGGTTGGGTTGTGTCCGTAACTCCAAGTGGCGGTTGGGTACCGGCTGTAATTGCAGGTCGTACCGGAGTGGGCCTGAGTCAGCGTATGCAGAGCTTTGTGCTGGATGAAAAGCTAAACCCATACAATCTCCCTGAGCCGGGAAAAAGACCTAGAGTTACTTTGACTCCAAGTTTGGCACTGAAGGACGGAAAGCCATTTTTATCCTTTGCAGTGCAGGGAGGTGACTCTCAGGATCAAAACCTACTGCAGTTTTTCTTAAATGTGGTTGAATTTGATATGAACGTGCAAGAGGCAGTGGAAGCTGCGAATATGAATTCCCTACAAATGCAAAGTTCTTTTGGAGCCCATGAAATCAAGCCCGGCCATATGATTCTCCGGGATGACACCCCCGTATGGATCAGGTCTGAGTTGGTCAAGAAAGGCTACATCATGGACTTTTGGCCACGAACATCCGGACCTATCAATGCGATTTGGTTTGACTGGAAGCATGGCAGTATGTGGGGAGGAAGTGCTAACTACGGAGACGATTATGGGATCGCATGGTAATTAAATCAGAACCTTATCAAACCAAACAATATGAAGAACACCTATCAACTATCATCCTTTACGCTTTTGCTGCTTTTGCTAAGCCAGATTTCTTTTGCGCAGCGAAAAGCGAAACCTAACCCTCTCAAAGAAGCCGTGGTCGCCTCGGTGGATCAGCGGTTTGAATCATTGACAGATCTCAGTGATCGAATCTGGTCTTTTGAAGAGATTGCTTTTCAAGAAACTCAATCTGCGGAGGCTTTGTCGGATTATGCGGAGCAGTTGGGTTTTAAAGTCACCCGTGGAGTAGCAGAAATCCCGACAGCTTTTGTGGCAGAATATGGCTCCGGTAAGCCTATAATTGGAATTTTGGGAGAATTTGATGCCCTACCTGGGCTTTCTCAAAACAAAGTTCCTTACAAAAGCCCGCTCAATGAAGGCAACCCCGGTCATGGCTGCGGCCACAATCTTTTTGGCGTAGCTTCATTTGGGGCGGCAGCAGCTATCAAGGATCTTATTGAATCGGGAGAAATCAAAGGAACTGTAAGATTTTACGGAACTCCGGCTGAAGAAAAGTTCTTCGGAAAGCTATGGATGGTCAGGGCAGGCCTATTTGATGATGTTGACGTAGTTATGGATTGGCATCCTTCTGCCGAGACAAAGACTGCTGTCCAAAAAGGCCTAGCATTGGTGGATTTCCAAGTGGAATTTTATGGACAGGCTGCCCATGCTTCATCGGATCCTTGGAATGGTAGAAGTACAGGGGATGCCCTAGAGCTTTACACCACGGGAATCAATTATTATCGAGAGCATATCAAGCCTACCGTTCGGATTCATTACCACATTCAAGATGCAGGAAAAGTCGTGAATGTAGTTCCTGATTATTCCAGAATTTGGGTACGCGTGAGAGATTCTAGCCGAGAAGGTTTAATTCCTGTTTGGAAAAGAGTAGAAGCTATGGCGGAAGGCGCAGCGATCATGGCCAATGTAGACTACAAGGTCAGCCTTATCTCTGGTGTTCATGAGGTATTGGTGAATAGAACTGGTTCTGCGGCACTTCAGAAAAACCTAGAAAGTCTAGGTCCCATTAGTTACACAGAGGAAGAGCAAGATTTTGCAAAGAAAATTCAGGAGGCAACTGGTAAGCCTCAAATCGGACTGGTTTCTAAGATTGAACCGATGGAAGAAACTGCCGAACATAGCATGGGTGGTAGCACGGATGTAGGAGATGTGAGTTGGGTAGTTCCTACTATTCGACTTTCTGCAACCACAGCACCCAATGGCACTCCTTGGCATTCCTGGGCGGTAGTGGCTTCAAGTGGAATGTCCATCGGACACAAAGGAATGGCCTACGCTGCAAAGGCACTTTCCATGACTATGGTGGATCTTTTTGAGAATCCAGAACTGGTTGAAAGTGTCAAGAATGAATTCAAAGAGAAAAAAGGCGACTATGTCTACAAGGGCTTTGTCCCTGATGGGCCTCCCCCTATCAATTCCAATCTCCAATAATATTTTCATGCTCGGGGCAGCATTGTCCCGAGCTATTTTACCCTAACAGTAAAAGTCATGTATTTTCGAAATATTTTTCTCACGCTAATTTTCTTAAACATTGTCCAATTTGGCTTTTCCCAAACGAAATCGGATGAGAAAGCTATTCAGGACTTGATTCAAAATTCATTTGATGAGTTATTTTCTGAATTCAACGCCGAAAAAGTCTCAGATTTTTATACCGAAGACTTTATCCTTTTGGAGCAAGGAGAGGTTTGGGACTTGGAAATGATCAATTCCTACTTTGCTAAAGCTAAAAGTGATCCTGATAGAGCAACGCGTTTAAATCGCTTTGAATTTATCAAAACCACCATAGAAGGCAATCGCGCTTGGATCGCCTATCAAAACTACGCAACCTTCAAAAAAGACGGAGCCGTCGTGATGGAAATCCATTGGCTCGAAAGTGCTACAGCCACCAAAACAAATGATGGTTGGCGACTGGATATGTTGCATAGCACCCGTGTAAATGAATAGGAATCTTATGGAAAATAAATCAAAACTAGAACTTCAAAAAGGACTGAAAAGTCTCCGAGCTATCCTCGCTATCATCGGACTTTTGATGCTTGGATTTATTGGCTATTATGGAATGACAGTCTGGCGAGATGGCTGGAATCAAAACCACAGCCTTGGATTAGGTGCCTTGGTGATGTTAGCAGCCGTATTCACAATGATAGCAGCCCGTGCCAAAGGAATCGAAAAGCAGTTAGAAAAACTGGAAGAAGACTCAAATTCAAAATAAACCCTTTAAAATGACCAATAAAACCACCTTTCAGTTTATATCAGAGCCCACAGATGTCAATTTTGGAGGGAAAGTTCATGGAGGTGCAGTCATGAAATGGATCGATCAAACTGCCTATGCCTGTGCAAGCAGCTGGTCTGAAAGCTATTGCGTGACCGTCTATGTTGGTGGAATTCGCTTTTATAAACCTATAAATATTGGCGACTTGGTCAAAATAGATGCTTCTGTTATATACACCGGGAAAACCAGTATTCATATTGCCGTAGACGTATTTTCAAAAAAAGTCACCGATCCAAACTACGAAAAGAAAACCCATTGTGTGATTGTCTTTGTGTCAGTGGATAACCATGGGAACCCCACTCCTACCAAGAAGTGGGTTCCAAAAACCGAACGCGAAAAGAATCTCGAATCTTACGCAATAAAACTGAATGATCTAAGAGCTCAGATTGCTGAGGAAATGAAACCATTTATTGCAGCGGATGCTACTGAATGATTTGAAGTCCTACTGATTATTTCCCAAATAATCGCTCCAATATTTTATAAGTGATCAGGTAAGTAGGTCTCACCCCCTCCATCCCCAAAGCTCCTGAAGCCAAGGTACTTCCTGTTTCTAGCGGATTATCAGATGCATAATAGGCGTAAAGGACTTTGACATTGGATCGAATGCTTTTTCGGATTCTAGAGGCAGATTGAATGGCTTTCTGGTAGTGTGCTCCCTCCATTTCCAGTCCAATTGCATTCCAAGAGGACTCCATGAAATAGCGAAGAATGTCCTTGTTTTGTAAGGAAGTGCCCAAGACCGTGACCATACTTCCAGAATACACTCCAAGCCCAAACCCTTCAAAGTCAGTAGCTTTCAACTCATTCTTAAATGGATAATTATCGGCTGTACCTTCAAAAACATGAGCGTCAGGAATCATCAGATCGCCTTTTCCTCCATAGAGAATTCCGGCTTTACCCATGATGGAAATCGATACGATATTCAGTGGGAATTCTTTGCCACCTTTCTTAAATGGCTTCAATAACTCATCCATACATTCAAAAGCCTGCTCACCAAAGGCATAATCCATCACAACAAAGACCGGTCTTTGCTGTACCTCTTCAGGCAAGGTTAATCCCGGCAGCAATTCAGACTTCTCCAACTTTGCGGTATCAATGATCTGAGTCCCGATATTGGTGCCAGACTGATCAGGAATATCCACGAAGCCATGCTTCAAAGCATAGGCATAAATCTTTTTCCCAGCATTGTTCTTTTCTCCCATCGCAATTGAGGAGGCTATTTGCTCAATATCCTCGAAGCTCTTTGAGTCTAGCACTTGAGGAGCATAGATGGTATTCAAAACCGAATGAAGATTGGCCGAAATAATATGAATCGGCCTTTCTAATAAGTCCAATTCATCCAGCTTCTGCATGATTTTTCCAGCCCATTGCTCTCCATAGACATGGTGTCCGATTCGTTCCCTCAAAGTGGCTGAAAATGAAATTTCCCGATCTTTTCCTTCCCGAATCTCCTCCATGGCAAGCTTACCCAGGTGATATACGATGGAAAATAGACTATTTGAATTCGAACTCTTTTCAAATTTGTTGACAGCCTTAGAGGTCTCTTCGAAAGTCCTACCGATCAAGTGGCTGAGGTAAGCAGAAGCCGCTTCTCGATCAAACAGCTCTCCGCTTTCCTCCTTCTTCACAAATTCCTCCAGCATCTTCCAGTTGATGGATATCTTTCCTTTCGGGTCAGTACTGTTTTGATAGATTTTGCTGCTCTCGATATACAAAAATGTCAGGTGGGTAAGAATATCATAGATATCTGATCTTCCTCGCGTCATTTCCACATACATGACTTGTTCATCGAGTCTGTAGCAGTTTCTTCTTCTTTTTGGCGGAACGATCGGTTCCAAATGCGAAGTCTCAAGACCTTCCCGACTAATCAAGCGAATGTATCGGCACTGTTCGATTCCTCGTGGAAGACGCTCCATTACATAAAGAAGGCCGTCCAATTCTACCTTTTCCGGATCTGTGATGGTTCCGTAGATTTCTGGACTTAAAACTCGCAAAGCCTGAACCAAACTCTCACCAGAGACTCCCATCGGCTTGTAAGTACCTCGGGTAAAAAGATGTCTCATCGTGATATAAAGTCGCTCAATGGCAGCTCTTGATTCTTGGGCTCTATTTCTTTTCATCATAATTAATCTAAAAACAATGCAAATATAGGTCAGTTTTTGCCTGTCCTATAAAAACTCATTCAGGAAAATATATTTTAATCTTTTGCCAGAAGCTCTGAAAAGTACTTCTCCAGCTTGTCTACCTTTGGCTTAATCACAAACTGACAATAGGGCTGATAGCCGTTCTCATTATAATAATTTTGATGCTGATTATCAGCTGGATAGAAATTACTAAAAGCAGTGATTTCAGTGACAATTGGTTGAGAAAACACCTGTTTTTCGTTCAATTCCTTCTTCAGTTTTTTGGCAATTTCTCCCTGCTCTTCGGTATGAAAAAAAATTGCAGATCGATACTGAGGACCGACATCTGCTCCCTGTCGATTGAGTGTGGTGGGATCATGCGTAGACCAAAAAACCTCTAATAGTCGCTGCAAGCTGATCACTTTGGGATCATAGAAAACTTGAATCACTTCTGCATGACCTGTGGTAGCACTGCAAACTGCACGATAACTTGGATTCTCAACAAAACCACCTGAGTAACCCGATACTACATTTTTGACACCCTCTAAGCGCTGAAAAACTGCCTCGGTACACCAAAAACAGCCTGCACCTAAAGTGATGACAGATTCTCCTTCTGGAATTGTGACTGAAGTAGTTGGTAATGATTGATTCGTATCCATATTGAGTATTTGGAATTCAAACCGAGTAAGAGTCACTTTAGTTTCGAAATCCTTATCGGTCCTACTGGAAGTGCTTCCTTATCGAGCAGTTTTCCTTTTTGAGTGATCAGAATTTCACCCTCTTGATACATTTCAAAGGCCTTTTGGCGGATATCCGGTAAAAACTCACGCCATGATTCAGGGTACATCCTTCTAACTACCTCAGATGGACAAAAAGAGGTATTCGGCCGCTGTCTACAAAACTCCAAAATTGCTATCCGCAAAATATCCATGCACTCTTAGCTTTGGCATACCATCACAAATGCAGGTGGCAGGTTTTTTAGGGTAAAACTCACATTGACTTCAGGAAAGTACTTCTTGAAAAGGTTTTTCAAAAGATAGGAATAGCAAATCTGTATGAATGCTCCTCCTTGGTTGAGAACTGATCGGGACTGACTAAGAATGGAATCTGTTATTTCTTTAGAAATGAAAGAAAAAGGCAAAGAGGAAAGGATGAAATCTACCTTTTCTCCATTTAGGTAGTTTTCAATTTGATCTGCCGAGTCATTGATGATTTGCACATTGGGATTGTCAAACTGCTTCCTCATCTCCTCACAAAACGATGAATTGATTTCAAAGACCAATAATTTTGTTTGTGGACCCATTTGGTTAATAATCCCTTGGGTAATACTCCCATCTCCTCCTCCCAATTCGACGATTAGATTTGCATCTTTCAAGTCGACTTGGGTGACCATTTTTTTGACCAGTGCTTTTGAGCTAAAAGTCAATGCTCCTGTAGTGCTAAGGTTACTATATAATTCAATCAGTAAGTTTGATTTGCCCATATTGTCTATTTCAAAACTTGAAGATAGTTTATTTTGACCTATTTTCTTTAAAATTGCATCGAATCTAAGCCATCGTCAATGTCAAAAAAAGCAGCCATCCGATCTACACTACCAGGTAGAATCAAGGTAATTCTGCAGAATTTCTGGGGTATGTCTTTGATATTCATATTCTTGATGATATTGCTGAGAGCGTTGGAGCTTTACCTAGTTTTTTCAAATCACGTGCTTCCTTTCGCGGTCGGAGACATCCTTAAAGACATTTTTATTCAAGATTTGACTTGGTTGGCTTATTTATTAGGACTTTTATTTACCTGCTATCTGGTTGTAGTTTTGATTTCTAGTCCACTAGCCAAATGGCTGCTCCTTTTATTTCTGACCATTTTGGTACTTGTACAGGCTGCATTGGTTTTTTATTTTTTCAAAACGCTTCTGCCTTTAGGAAAAGATTTATTCGCCTATAGTACCGAGGACTTACTCTTGACCATTCAAGCTTCAGGGCAACTTAATTTTTTCAGTGTGTCCATGCTTCTTTTCTCATTTGTTATGGTGGGCTTTCTGATGCATCTGGGTACTAGGTTTTTCCGATTTCCACTCAAAGCCACGTTATTTCTCACGAGCATATTTATTTTATCAGTAGTTACAGTGATTCTTTTGCCTGATTTAGTAGATGATTCGGCGACAGAGGTCGAAACTAATGTCACTCGCAACAAGTCCAGATACCTGACAGAAGAGAGCTTTGACTACTTGATGTATGGGGGCGAATATTATTTTGATTTTTACCTGAGATCCGGTACTGAAGATCTTATTGTCGAAAAGGAGTTTGTCGACGATACCTACCCTTTTGCTCACAAAGCAGACTATCCGGATGTGCTGAGTCCTTTCTTCGATTCCTTGGAGCAGGCCCCAAATTTGGTATTTATTTTTCTAGAAAGCTTTGGTAAAGCCTATTCAGGAAAGGATGCTTATTTGGGTAGTTTTACCCCATTTCTAGACAGTTTAGAACAACATAGCTTGGTATGGATGCATGCCTTGTCCTCTACTGGACGAACATTCGGCTTACAGCCGGGAGTCTTTGGCGGGCTTCCTTTTGGAGAGAAGGGTTTCCTGGAATTATATCAGGAGTTCCCTTACCATGAAACGCTCCTTAGCATCTTAAGGAAAAACGGCTACGAAACACGCTATTTTATCGGTGCGGATAAAAATTTCGACCATGTAGGAAGCTTTATTGAATATCAACAGCCCGTTCAATTTGTAGATGAAAGATTATTTGATCCTAAATATTCCAAGTCTCCTTCCACCGGTAATTTTTCATGGGGCTATGCAGATAAGGAGCTATTCAAAAATGGACTGGAAAAACTCCCAATAAGCTTAGAATCTCCTCAAGTCTTAGTGTTTCAGACCCAAACTTCGCATGATCCCTATCTTGTACCGGAGCGAGAAAAATATATCCAGAAATTCGAAAATCATCTCAGCAATTATTTAAATCTCAGTGAAGGTCAAAAAGCAGATTATCGAAGCTACCGAGATATCTATATGACCGTATTGTATGCTGATGATGCGGTTAGTGAGTTTTTCGATGAATATCAAAAGCGACCAGAGTTTCAAAACAGCATTTTCATCATTACAGGAGACCATCGATTGCCTGAAGTTCCGATGTCGTCTAGAATAGACCGATTCCATGTGCCTTTGATTATCTATTCTCCGCTCATAAAAAGACCCGAGTATTTTGAGGGAGTCAGTAGTCATTATGAAATTACCCCATCGATTCTTTCATTTTTGGAAGCACAAATAGATATCCAGCTTCCAGAAGTGGTAACCTGGCAGGGTCAGGTCCTTGACACTGCTCAGACATTTCAGTCTAGAATTGCCATGCCGCTGATGAGGAATAAAAATCAATTAATCGATTACATACATGGGGACATTTTCCTTTCAGATGGGCAAATATTTCAGATTTCTCGAGGCTTGAACATTGACCCAATTACGAGCCCCAATGATCTAAATCGAATGATTGGTGAATTTGAGGAATTTAAAAACAAGAACAGTTACATGGTCCAAACGAGGAGACTGCTGCCCCCTCAATAAAACTATTTTGACCGATGTGCCTCTGAGAAAACCTGACTGATCAGTGGCTGATAATAGTTCCAAAAAAATCCATGGCGATCGCGATGATTTCCAACACTATAAAATCCCCTCCAAAGGGTAGGAAGTCCTGCAAATTTGGCTGACCCAAGGTTGAGCTTCGCATCTGCAAAATCCCCTGCAATGTAATAAGAACGACCCTTTCCATTAGGTCGAAAGACCACTGCTGGAAAGAACCTAGGGAGCCCCATAGCACGGAGCCTTTCCAAACCTTCATTGGTGGGCTCGATATCGTAATAAGATATCACCTGAAACTCCCGCTGCACCAAAACCACATCAAACCAATCTGGATAAGGCACAATCTCAGGCAATCTGAAGTTAGCTTTATTCCTTCCTGGAGTCCGGATATATGGGATGGTATTTTGATAGTCTTTCTGATCTTCAAAGACTTCAATCTGTCCGCTTTCATTTACAAAAACCAAACCTGGACCTTGATGGGGCCATGATTGCTCGTGTTGATCCAAATAATTGGAAATGAGCCAATCCGGTAGACCTTTATTTATGGCCGTGTCTAGCTCATCGAAATATCGAGCTACCCAACCCGTCCATCGAACACCAATGCTATTTTCCATCTGTGACCGAAGCCCCTTAGCAGTAGGTGAAGCCATGGAATTATACTCCAACAATACGGTTTTCTCCTTTTCTTGAGCTAATTCTATCAACTTGACTTCCTTACTATTCAATCCTCCATAGATCTTTTTACTGGGTTCGTCTGCATCTTCCTCATTCTCAAAATCATTCCTGTAGACCCCGTATGTATCTGCGTAATAAATGATATCACTTGACTCTGCCAATTGATCCAGCTCAGATTCGGAGTAATCCGAAAAGTCCTTGACAAAACCATACTTCCCGTCTTCTTGGTCTGAAGGGAAATATCCAAAATAGTCCTGATCTAGCTTATACAATTCACCCGTCTCGGGATTGACAAACTTCTCATATTCCATCGCCCAAAAAATACCCAAATGCTCTCTGTAATCCTTATTAGGGACTGTCTTATCCAAGATCAAAATTGATGCTTTCTTATCTGCCTTCAGCCACCATACACCAAAGCTCAGGCCTGGAAATACGACCAAAAGCAAAAAAAGGAAAGAAAGCCTCCTGAAATAAAGTTTAAGTTCCTCTTTCATAGAATTAGCTTAGAAGCGGTATTCACTACCAATAGAAAGGTTCAAATTATTTCGAAAGCGGTCTGCAGACAATTCATCACGACTATACCCTGTAAACCCAAAAATCATAAACCTTGGAGAAATGAGTTGTTGGTAGCCAAACCGAATTCGGTAGGAATTAAGAAGTTGGGATTGATCCCTATTTTCTTCATCAGGAGAAACACCTGAACTGAGTTGAACACTAAAAAAGTCCTCAGCAGTCTTGAAGTAATACCTGGCCTGAAAATTACCGGAAGTACTCACACCGTTATTATTACCGCTAGGAATGACATTTGCCCTAAAGTTCAACCACCAATTACCCACATACTTCCCAAGGGAAGCGGTAGCAATATGGGTCACTTCGGTGAAGCCGAGGTATCGATACCCCCCCTCAATTTCCCAGGCTTTTGGAAGGTTGAAAAAGACAGAAGCTCCTAATCTCAATTTTGGGAAAAATCCAGCTCCTGAGCCACCAATATTTAGATAAGCATAAGAATTTTCTCCAAGAGAGGGATAAGCATCCAACTCATATTGGGTACCAAATCCATCAAACCGATGGCTTTGCGTGACTCGCGCAATCAAAGAACCCGTTAACTTGGTCTGTGCCCGGCCATAGACCGACCAAGTATGCCATGGGCTGATATCTCCAAAAAAAGTATCGTAGTCATAGGTGGCTCCAATAGCTGAATTTCGTCTCAAACGTTGAAGGTTTTGTAAATAACCTAGTATTCCTTCCTGCTTGTATCCCTTATCAAACAAAGCCTGGGCAATATCATAGGCTTCATTGTATTCTTCCTCATAATATAAAAGCCTTGATTTTCGGTATGCGACGGCATCCGGCAAAGGATCACCAAGATTACTTTCCGCCCTTTTCAAAATCTCACCAGCTTTTTGATAATCTCCAGCCCAGCTAAGATTATCTAGATAGGCCGAATACCCATCAGCATATTTGGGAGAAGCGGTGATTGCTCGCTCAAGGTAAATACTTGCAGAATCATTTTTTCCTTCCCAAGCATAACTCCTGCCCACCAAAATCAATATATCCGCGTAGGTGGGAGAAATCTCAAGTGCCCGGAAGGCAATTTTTCTACCCTCTTGATATTTTCCATCAAAAATTAATTCGCGCGCATCCAGGAGGAGTTGATCAGGATTCTGACTTTGTTGTGCCACAAGCCATTGAGTCGCTAAGAAGAAGGAAAGAAAAAGTGCAGCTTTTCTCATGATGTAGTGGATTGGGTGTCAAGGTTTTTACGGTCCTCGGCAGTTTTAAATCCTGCCCGAATCATCTTACCCCAGCCTCCCCGGCCGGCGATGAAGTCTATATGACCTTTCAATCCCCATAAGACCACCTTTGGATGAATAAAAAGTGGCTCGAGCAAAATGGTCCTGATCAGACTTCTTAGGTCATTTTTATCCTTGTAATTGTTGTAAGCGATCTGCTCATAGAGAATGCTAAATGCAGAGACAAGCAAGGAAAGAAAATAGATCATTAATATTAAGGAGAAGAAATATACAGCTGAAAAATCACCTATCAACAAGAGGATAAGGGTGTAGATCAAACCAGATATTTCTAAAATCGGCCCCATTTTTTCGAAAATAGACCAAAAGGGATAGGATACTAAGCCCAAAACCCGAAAACGAGAATTATAACCAACTTTATTATGAAGCTGCAGGGTTTCAATCGTCCCACGCATCCACCTATTTCGCTGTCGGCCCAAGACTTCTTCGTCCTCAGGGACTTCAGTCCAGCAAAGCGGATCAGGAACAAAAGCCACCCGATAAGGAATATCACGCTCTTCTAGGTAGCGTCGCAAACGGACAACGAGCTCCATATCTTCACCAACAGTCTTTGGAAAATATCCTCCCACTGCCATCACAAGGTCTTTTTTGAAAAAGCCAAAGGCTCCCGAAATCAGCATCAGACCATTGATCCGGGACCAGGCCATCCTACCCATCAAAAAAGCCCTACAATACTCTACCACTTGAAACTTACCGATTCTCGATTTTGGTACCCGATACTTGGTTACCGTTCCATCTTTGACATCACAGTTATTGGCAATTCCAATCGCCCCGCCCACTGCTACTACCTTCTTATTAGTTTCCTCCATAAATGGTCGTACCATGCGGGTAATAGAATCACTTGCCAAGATGCAATCCACATCAATGCAAGCCAGTATTTCCATAGTAGAAATATTGATTCCGGCATTTAAAGCATCCGCCTTACCGCCATTCTCCTTATCAATTACCCAAAGCCTTCTAAAGGATTTATTTTCAGAGCGATATACACCTCTTACAGGAGCAGTTTCGATCTGTGATTGATAAAAGAAAGAGGTCTTTTTCAATTCAAAAGCCTCAATGAGGCGATTGAGTGTTTGGTCCTTTGAACCGTCATTGATAATCACGACTTCAAACTTCCCATAATGAAGAGCCAATAGGCTTTTAACGTTCTGTACAATATTCGATTCCTCGTTAAAAGCAGGAGCCAAAATTGAAACTCCGGGAGCTATGGGGCTCGTGATAATATCCTGATAATCTGCAAATCGATTTTTTCTTCGAAAATCTCGCATTTCCAGTGCACTTAGGATCATGATCAGCAGATAGAGTGTGACCACAGAAAAACTGAGAACCATAAAAATGACCCCAAAAACATCAATCAAAAGGTAGAATAGAAAATTATACATTTTGTAATAAGGGGTCTAAAAGCTGTTCTCTCATTTGAAGGTTTTCCGGATTTGAGTGCTCTTGAATATAACTTTCGAAAGCAACTTCATTCAATTCCTTAAGGCTTTCTAAGATTAGAAGCCTTATTCCCCTGTCGGATGTCTCCTCCAAAAGCTGAAACAAAATCTTTTCGGAGGCTTCATCACCTATTTTACCAGCGACTTTAATGGCCATTTTCTGAACACCCTCGTCTTCTGAGGTGATATTTGCATTGATAAATTCAGCCTCCATGTGTGCACCCAATGTCAAGTAGGTTTGAAGGATTTCTATTTTCTCATTGCTTTGGGCACTTGGAACCAATATTTTTATTTGTTCGATCAAATCAAACCTTCCCAAAAAGGCTACAAGCTTGATGGCAAAAATCCGAACACTTTCATTCGGTGATTGGAAAAGTTCATGTATCATCAGTTTTTTGGTTGGGTGTACATACTTGATGATTCGCAGGTAATTCATTTGCTGCCAATCCGAAAGCGGATAGTCTTGGTTTTTTAAGAATGATAGGTCAGCTTCCTGAGATAAGTTGAGAAGTGTGGCTCCTGCACTACTACGAACATGAAAGTTATTTGAATTGGTGTGCTTTTTTACCTCTGGCAAAAGTTCTGAGAGATCCATTTCATTCACCTGTACTAGCCCTGTGGTGACATAGGACCATTTATTACTCTTTAAGTTTTTCTCAGTGATTTTAATTAGATCTAGTTTTTTGTAGAGTTCTTTCAATTTACTCTTGAACTCCCCTTTCATTTTTTTATTCAGACCGATAATTCGTTCTATCAATACTTCCTTGAATAAAGGCTTTGAAAAGAGTTGGGCCGGAAAAATCTCCTTGAGTTCTTCCGCTTTCATTTCTTTTAATTCATCCAGGCTTTGTGTGAAAAGTATGGTGGTCAAAGGATCAATAATATCCTTGTCATAAGCTTTTCGAAGTTCCTCCCGCTGATTTCTACGGGCTTTGAAAATGACCAAAGCCAAAATAAGCCCCAAAGCTAAAATCAAGAATAAGGATAGAATCACAAGAACCCAGATCAATTTCCAATCAAATACTAACCAAGATGAAAGTGTATCATAAGGCTCGTATATACTTTTGACGGCAGCCAGAATTAGAGACTCATTTGATTGCTCCTGTAAGCTTACCGGTAAAAAATCACCAGTTGCGTAAAGTGTATTCAGGTAGGAAATGACCCCCTCATAGTTTGTGGGTTCGCCGTATAGTAAAAAAATGGAATTAGCTTGTGAAAATACGCTTTGAAGGGAATCATACTTAGACCAGTCCTCAAAGGTTTTTGTAAGAAAACCCCCATTAACCGCTTGCAGATTTAAATCCGAGCTATCAATCCACTTTTGACTAAGGATACTATCCGATAAAAAAAACTGAAATTCAAGCGAATTGACTTCTCTTTGCTTACTCAAATCAAGCAATAAATCCTCTTTACTTTGAAAAAGAGTATCCAAGGATTGAGCTGAAGCTATCTGAAAGAATAAGATCAGAGCAAGTAGTGCTGGTATTTTTTTAAGCATGCTAATTTAGTACGCGCTTGACACGAAGAGCTAATTCATTGGGATTGAATGGCTTAGGAATAAAGTCACTTACCCCAAGATGAAAAGCCTCCAAAACAACTCCCTCCTCTTCTCCTAATGAACTCAAAACAATGATGGGTATATCAGGAAATTCTTTTTTAGCGTAGTGGATCAGCTCAATCCCGCTTTTGAAAGGCATCATTACATCAGTAATTATCAGATCGGGTATGAATTCCTGAATAGCTTCCACTCCTTCATTCCCATCTACAACTAACTTAGTAATATAGCCTTCCTTTTTAAGTCGGAAATCAACAAGACTACTGATCAATAAATCATCCTCTATAATCAGGATTTTCTTCATTTTTTGGGTCATTTGACCAATAAAGATAATGACTTAATGGAAATACCAATAATTATAATCCGTGCAGATAGACAGGATTTTTTATAGCAATCATAAAAGAACAAAATAGCTGCTACAAAAAGCAGTTAATTGCCATTGATCAAAAAAATTGCCACCAAAAAAAAATCTAGCGGGATTCCCTAATTCCTTTTATTAGCTTACCATTTAAATAAACCATCAATCAAACAGGTATTTTGTACATAAGTAAAAACTCCAAACATTCAGGCGCTTTTACTTGTCAATTCCTAGAAATCCTAGTTGGATTTAGTCAATCAAATTAACACACACACATGAAATCGAGCAACATGCGGGCAACTCACTCTAAGATGATTGTTTAAATGTGCGAGATTCCATGTGACCTTCGAAAAACAAATTATTAACACATGAAAAAACCACTTTGGAAAACCGGCCTCTTGGGTCTGTGCGCATGGGGGCTTTTCGGCAGTGGGGCTTTGTTAGCACAAAGTGATCCCACCGGTCAGAAACCTATCACCCAAACCTATGCATTCACCAACGCCACAGTCCATGCTTCCCCCGGAAGTGAAGGACAAAAAGCTACCATCGTTGTCAAAGACGGTGTAATTATCAGTGTAGGATCTGGAGTCACTATTCCTGCAGCTGCAAAAGTAATTGCAGGTGACTCGCTTTATATCTATCCAGGATTCATCGATGCTGCTTCTCAAGCTGGCATCACAAAGCCGGAAGATCCAGAAAGGCCGAGCGATTTTGTATCGTCAAACCCACCAGATGAGATCGCAGGTATCACCCCTTGGAGATCTGCTACGGATCAATTTGACATCAGCTCTTCACAGGTAGATGATCTGAGAAAAGCTGGTTTCACTATGGCACATGTACTTCCTGATGGAGGAATGATTGCGGGAAAAGGTGCTATCATGGTTTTAGGAACCAAAGGCTCTACCAATCTTATCAAAGCAAACACCGCACTTGCTGCAAGCTTGAATGGATCTAGAGGAATGTATCCTGGGACCACTGTAGGCGTCATGGCCAAGTTTAGAGATGTGTACAAAAACACCAATCTAACTCAAGATCGAATTGCAACCTTTACTTCTAACTCCGGGGTGACCCGTCCTGAAATCAATCAGACTTATTCGGCAATGACCGAGGTAGTCAATGGTCAAATTCCTGTTTTTTTCGAAGTTGAAAATGATTTGGAAGTTCGTAGAGCAATCAGCCTTCAGAAAGAACTTGGTTTCAAATTGGTGGTGTATGGTCTTGAGCAATATGATGAAGTAATTGACCTACTAAAGTCTAGTGGAGCAGGAGTCATTCTAAAGCTGGAAACACCTGACGACAAAGCCATCAAAAATCAAAAAGACGATGTAGATGAGGCGATTCAAGATCAATATGACCGAGTAAAAGAATCATACGATCGCACAATTGCGCAAGCAGGCAAATTAGGTGAAGCTGGAGTAGCATTCGCATTTTCTACGATAGATGCTAAGCCAAGTGATGCAATGAAGTCTGTTCGTGCAATGATCGAAGCAGGTCTTTCTGAGTCAGCTGCTATGGCAGCTTTGACAACCAACGCTGCTAGTATGATTGGAATGAATCGAATCGCTGGAACGGTAGAGCAAGGAAAACTTGCCAATCTGGTAATCACCACCGGTCCAATTTTCAGTGAAGATTCTCAGATAAAGCATGTGGTCGCAGATGGAAATATTTTCGATTACGAAATTAAAACCAAGAAGAAGAATGGTAACGGGGAAGCAACTGTAGAAGTCGCTGGAACTTGGGACTACACTTCCGAAACTCCTGCAGGAAGCTCTGGTGGAAAACTTACTATCGAAAAAGATGGGGATGATTATTCAGGAACCATTACTTATGACGATCCTTCAGGAAATGGAACCGCTACCTCTCCCATTTCTGATGTAAGTATTTCGGGTTCACAGTTGAGCTTCTCTTTTGAAGTCAGCGCTGGTGGAATGGCTATTTCTGTGAGCGTTTCTGGAGAAATTTCCGGAAACTCAATGGACGGATCTATGAACATCGCACAGTTTGGTTCTTTCCCAATCTCTGCAACCCGTAATCCAAATTTTATTTCAAACAACTAAGGAAATGAAGAAAATCAATATACTACTCGCACTTTGTCTGAGTCTATGCTTGTCATTTTCTTGGGCACAAACTCCCAAAGGGAGCGTGTTAATTAAAAATGGGACGGTGCTGACCGTCACAAATGGAACTTATGAAAATACCGATGTCCTAATTCAGGATGGCGTAATCAAGAAAATTGGGAAAGATCTAAATGCTCCTTCCGGGGTAACCACAGTAGATGCTACCGGTAAATATGTAATGCCGGGTATCATCGATGCTCACTCCCACGTGGCATTGGATGTAGTCAATGAGGCCACTGCCCCTATTGTAGCTGAGGTCAGAATGAAAGATGTGGTCAATCCTTACGAAATCGGAATCTACAGAGCCTTGGCAGGTGGCGTGACTATTTCACATGCTATGCACGGCTCGGCAAACGTAGTCGGTGGTCAAAACGCCACACTAAAGCACAGATGGGGATCAAGCAATCCTGAAGACATCATTATGCAGGATGCACCTCGTACGATCAAGTTTGCTTTGGGAGAAAACCCAACAAGAGTACACGGTAGAGGAAATGGAATCCAGCCAAGGAGCCGGATGGGTGTAGAAGCCATCTTGAGAAATGGTTTCAATGAAGCACTTCAGTACAAAAAAGCTTGGGAAGATTTCAATAAAGCTAGAAGTCAAAAAGGAAGTACTGCTGTAGCTCCTGAATACAATGAGCGACTACAGACATTGGTAGATATCCTAGATGGTAAAATCATCATTCACTGTCACTCCTATCGAGCTGATGAAATCTACATGCTCATCAATGTGGCAAGAGATTTCGGAATTGATAAACTGGTGTTCCAACATACCAATGAGGGATTCAAGGTTGCTCCTGAGATTGCTGAGTATACCATGGGTGCTTCAGTATTTGCTGACTGGTGGGCTTACAAATTTGAGGTTTACTACTCGACAGCTTTCAATGCAGCTATTTTGCATAGAAACGGTGCAATCACTTCAATCAATTCTGACTCTGCTGAATTGATCCGTCATTTGTACCACGAAGCGGCTAAAACTCAACGATATGGAAACTTATCCGATGATGAGGCTTTGTCAATGATCACTATCAATCCCGCCCGTCAGTTGGGAATTGATGATAAGGTAGGATCGCTCGAAGAAGGAAAGCACGGAGATGTGGCAATTTTCGAAGGCCATCCACTATCATCATACGCTATTCCACAAATGACCTTTGTGGATGGAATCAAGTACTTTGATATCAATGAGGATCAAGATGATCAGCGCCAGCAAGTAAGCCCTACTGAGACCGTAGAGCCAATTCTGCTTACTGAGCACAATCACCGTTGTATGCAGGACACTGAGCACCTTTTTGAGACTGCAAGTGCCTTATTTCAAATGAATCAATAATCCCCTCAACATCGAAGACATGAAAAGAATAAATAAAACCTTTCTGACCTTCCTGATTGCCCTACTGCCAATGATGGCAATGGCGCAAATTGACGGGGAATTCATTAAACCCCGTACAGGAAAATTCCTTTTGCAAAATGCAACGGTAAACACCATCACCAAAGGTGTACTCTCTGGAGCTTCTGTTTTGATAGAAAATGGAAAAATCATACAAGTTGGCTCCAATGTTTCAGCAGATGGAGCTGAGGTCATTGACTGTAGTGGAATGGTGATCTACCCTGGAATGATCGATAGTGGCACGACACTGGGTCTAGCTGAGGTAAGTTCAGTAGCTGAAACAGTCGATTATCAAGAGATCGGAAATGTAACGCCGAATATGCAAGCACTTACAGCTGTCAATCCAAACTCTGAAGCCATCCCGGTTACACGAGTTTCTGGGGTAACTACCGTAATTGCAAAGCCTAGTGGTGGACTATTCCCTGGAACAGCTGCACTAATCAATTTGGTAGGTTATACTCCTGATCAAATGTATGCTGGATTTAAGGCAGTAGCTATGAATTTCCCAAGCTCAGCGAGAAGAGGTCGATTTGATCGTAGATCGGATGATGACATCAAAAAGGATAATGAGAAAGCTTTGAAAGAAGCCAATGAGCTAATGGAAAAAGCCAAGCAGTATCATGAGTTGAGCAACAAAGGTGCAGAACTTGAGTACTACCCAGAAATCGAGCAATTAGCAAAAGTGATTTCTAAAGAACTTCCGCTAATGATCGAAGTCAACGCCGCATCTGATATTCAAAACGCCATCAAATGGGTGAAGGACATGGATATCCGTGTTATTTTCTCAGGTGTAAAAGAAGGTTGGAGAGTTGCTGATGAGATTGCTGAAGCAGGTATTCCTGTTATCACAGGTCCAGTTCAGGACCTTCCTTCTCGTCAATCTGACCGATATGATGCAGCATATACCAATGCCGGCAAACTTGCCAAAGCTGGAGTAAAAGTGGCACTCAGAACTAATGAAACTGAGAATGTCAGAAATCTTCCTTTCCACGCTGCTTTTGCAGCTGCCTACGGCATGGGAAAAGAAGAAGCATGGAAAGCAGTAACCATCAATCCAGCAGAGATTTTTGGTTTAGGCGATCAATTGGGATCTATTGAAGCAGGAAAGGTTGCCAACCTTATCGTGGCAACTGAAGACCCATTCGAAACACGATCTCAAATCATGCATGTTTTCATCAATGGTTATCGCATTCCACTTAGTAATAGACATATCAGATTATATCAGGAGTTTCTTGAGCGATCTCCTGACCTGAACGCGAATTAATTCAACCCCACACTATCAGAAACCACAAGGCTCCCCTTGATAAAGGAGTCCTTGTGGTTTTCTTTTGTATTATATTTAAAGCTATGAAGAAAATACTATCGGCATGGCCCGCTTTATTTGTTTTTTACCTGGCATCATGCGCTATATCTGATGATAATCAAACAGTCAATCAACTAATTGAAAACTACCGGTCTTCCACAGCCCCTGACAAGCGGATTGCCCTTTGGAATCTAAGTTTTGAAAATGATTCCTTAAAAGGAGAAACAGATCGTTTGACCGCTTTGGATAAACTTATCTCTGAGCTAAAAGAGCAAGGAATTCAGTTTACAGATGCTGTGAATCGCTTGCCCGATTCAGAGCTGGAAGGTAAAACCAAGGCCGTAGTGACTATCTCAGTAGCCAATATTCGAAGCCAACCGAAACATTCCGCCGAATTGGCCACTCAAGCGCTCATGGGCACTCCACTCACAGTGCTTAAAGGCGATGGCAGTTGGTACATGGTGCAAACGCCTGATCAGTACATTTCCTGGGTAGATCAGGCTGGCATCCAATTAATGACCGAGGCAGAATTAGAAAAATGGCATGAAGCTCCAAAGGTAGTTTTCACCCCTCTTACAGGTCATGTCTGGACTGGAAAAGACCAAAAAGAAATGGTTTCTGATCTGGTTGCAGGAGATATTTTGACAGGCTTAACTAGCGATGGAAACTGGGTAAAAGTACAGCTTCCGGATGGTCGCGAGGGCTGGGTAGAATCCGCACGGCTAATGCAATGGGAAGAGTGGATCAGTAGCAGAGAGACATCAGTGGACAATTTGATTTCAACAGCTAAATCTATGCTTGGCGTGCCCTATCTCTGGGGTGGCACCTCTATCAAAGGAGTGGATTGCAGTGGTTTTACCAAAACCATTTTTTACCTCAATGGACAAGTAATTCCCAGGGATGCCTCCCAACAAATCAATGAAGGGGAAGAGGTGGACACAGAAAAAAACTGGGAAAACCTTCAAGTAGGCGATCTTCTGTTTTTTGGAGAGAAAGCTACCGATGATCGAAAAGAACGAGTTGTGCATGTAGGTATGTGGATTGGAAACAATGAATTTATCCATTCCAGAGGGCGTGTACGAATTTCAAGTTTTGATCCAGCGAGTCCCAATTATGATGAATATGAACTCAATCGTTATTTAAGAACCAAGCGAATTGTCAACCAAAAATCTGACGGGGTGCTTTCCGTCTCTGAAATTATCCAACCTAATTAATTATGAAGTTTTTACTTAAAACAAGCACTGTATCCTTGGCTTTGACGGCTATGACAGTCTGCGCTGCCTTTGCGCAGGATGGCTTTTTTGAAAAAAATCAATCCGAAAGACTGCGTGTCGAACAAGAGTTTTTGAAATCAGTCGACTTTAGCCGATTCAAAGTTCACCACCAGGAACTCACCAAAAATCCCCACATCGCCGGCACAGCAGAAAATGAGCTCGTACAGCAATACATGAAAAAAATCATGGAAGAAGCGGGAATGGATGTGCAGCTTTATCCATACGATGTCTACTTACCCAATGATCCCGGTAAATCAGAATTGGAAATCGTATCACCGGTACAAATGAAGCTTTCTCAACAAGAGAAAGTCCTCGACGAAGACCCTTTCACCAAAGACGATCGTCTTCACCTAGGATTCAATGCCTATTCAGGAAGTGGAGATGTGACAGCCGAAGTTGTCTATGTTAATTATGGAAGAAGAGAGGATTTCCAAGATTTGGAAGAGATGGGAATAGACTTGACTGGAAAGGTTGTCATAGCTCGCTACGGAGGAAACTTTAGAGGTTTTAAGGCAAAATTTGCCGAGCAGGCAGGCGCAATAGGACTTATCGTCTACACAGACCCTATCGACAATGGATTCACAAAAGGAGAAGTTTACCCGAATGGACCTTATTACAATGAAACTACCATTCAGCGTGGCTCCATGCTTACTCTGGACTGGACTGGAGATCCTTTAACACCTTATGAACCAGCACTTCCTTTGGATGGACCTGTCCAGGTAGACCGATTAGACCCGAAGGATGTAGCTTTTCATACGATTCCTGTCACTCCTATTGGATACGGAGCTGCGGAGGAAATTTTATCTAGAATGAAAGGTCAGCCTGTTCCTGAAGAATGGCAAGGAGCACTGCCTTTTGATTATAAAATCGAGGGAGGAGCTGACTTGAAAGCCCGTGTAATGGTAGACCAACCCGTAGATTTTGTACGAGTCAATAATGTGATCGGAACCTTCGAGGGAGCAAAATACCCTGATGAGTGGATCATTCTAGGTTCCCACTTTGATGCCTGGAGCTTTGGTGCTACAGATCCAAACTCAGGTACTGCTATGCTTCTGACCTTAGCTGAAGCTTTGGGTGAACTTGCGAAAAAAGGAATGCGGCCAGATAGGTCAATTATGATTGGGCATTGGGATGCGGAAGAACAAGGAATTCTGGGCTCGACTGAATGGGTGGAGCAACTTCGCGACGAACTTTCTGCGAAAGCCATTACCTACATGAATTTTGATGGTGGCGTTTCAGGAAGAAATTTTGGTGCTGCTGCTGCCCCTACCCTCAAGAAGCTAATCATAGATGCTTCTAAAGAAATCACGTATCCAGACTCAACCAAAACGGTCTTTGAAATCTGGGCTGGAAATAATCCAGAGCCAAGCATTCGGAACCTTGGAGGCGGATCGGATCACATTGGTTTCTACATGCATGTAGGGATTCCTAGCCTTAGTGGTGGTACCGGAGGAGTGACTGCCTATCACTCAAATTATGACAACTTCAATTACTACAGCAAATTTGTAGATCCTACATTCAAAATGGGTGGTGCTGTCGCACAACTTTTCGGATTGGTGACGCTTCGAATGGCCAATGCAAATGTTATCCCTTACGATGTGCCACGTTATGCTCAAGATTTGAAAGGACATTTTGATCAGGCCGTGAAAAATGTGAAAGAAATTGCTCCGGGGTTTGAAGATTTTAAACTTGTGAGAGAGGCATTGGTAAGACTAGAAAGAAGCTCTGCTGACTATCAGCAAAAACTAAATGAAGCCATGGATCAGGGCTCCCTTGATGAAGAAAAGCAGATTCAAATCAACCAAGGCTTGATTGGTTTGGAGAAGAGTTGGATCGACCCACAGGGGATGTATTACGGAGATTGGTACAAATCGCTTTATGTATGCAATGACCCATTCTCAGGCTATGCTTCTTGGATTTTGCCCGGCATTCAGTACGAAGTCGCAATCAACAGAACCGAAAAACTCGATGAATGGGATGAACGATATGCTGCAGCTATCCTAGATCTTGCAAGCAAAATTGAGAATCTAGCTGAAATGCTCTGATAATAAGCCTTCAAATAATTAAAAAATAAGAATCCCTGGCTTTTCAGCTAGGGATTCTTTGATTTTAGAGATTTTGTAGATGCACTTTCATACGAGTTTAGAAATTGAAAGGCTGAAATCCTGCCAAAATGATCGATTTATGCAGGCATCCCTCACCAGACACTTGTCCGCCGTGGCGGGCCTGACATCTGTCCAGATTAACAAAGAAAATGAGGCTTCTGGCATGATTCCGTATATCCACATTAAGAATAATCTAAAACCTAATACACCCCACTCACAGCTGCAGCCGCATTCAAATTTCCGTAGCCGTACTGAGAGCTTTTATTTGGAAATAAGTCAGAACTTTCGCGCATCCTTTGCAGCACCTGATCCCTTGTCCAGTTTGGATTTTTTGACCATACCAAAGCTGCAATACCGGAGGTAGTGGCAGTAGCTACTGATGAACCTCCGACAGTTGCTGGATCATTTCCAAAGTTGGCGGTGGTCAATGGTTTATTATTACTTCCTGAGCGCTCCATTACCACGGTAAACTCAACCTGAGAGCCTGAGTGGCAAGTATCACAACGCTGATAGCCGCTTCCTTCTTTTACACCGGTTACGGCAACTGTCTCAGGCATATTAGCCGGGAAAATCACTCCTACCCAGTTGGTGAAACTGGTAGAAGTTCCAGCTGCCGCAAAAATCAATTTCCCTCGATTGTATGCGTACCGAACAGCATCAGCCACTTTAGAATTTGAAAAAACATCACCAATAGACATGGAAATAATTCGCACATCGGATCGATTGCCTAATAGCACCAAAGCCTCTGCAACGCCGTCTTTTTCATTTCCGGAATTGACAATTACATCCGAGGTACCTCTTACTGATATCAAATTACTGTTATAAGCGACACCAACGGCATTTCCTACTGTATTTCGGGGTGATGCAATCACACCTGACATGGCCGTACCATGACCACATTGATCATCTGGTCCATCATATCGCTTCCAAAACCACCAACCGGTCTTATGTGTGCCAAAGCGAAGTACTTGTCTTCCGGATGATTCCCCCGAGTTGAATAATCCGTTTAACATCGGTTGGTCCGGGGAAAGCCCGGTATCAATTACGCCAACTGTGATACCTGCTCCTGTACTTTGAGCCCAAGCTTGGTCAATTCCCATGTCTTCATAATTCCAAGAAGACTTGGCTGATGGGCTAATTATTGTAAAATCCGAAGTAGGAACATTTCCCGGGCTATTTTCGCAGCCTGCGTCACTTAGGATACGTGCATCTGAATCGCCTCCCTGAAGTAAGGTATAATCGAATTCATACGATCTAGGCTCTATGTATCGGACTTCTCCCATACTTCGAAGCGTCTGAATCATAGCTAAATCCGTAAATTTCACCTCCAAGAACGGCAGGTCTGGATGGATCAAAGCATTTTCATCCGCTAATCGATATTTGGGGCTTTGATTACGATCAAGCGTCTCCTCAATTGTTTGAACAATTTTCTGAGCGGCAGCTTGCCATTGAGGATCGGTAACCTTCTCGAGACCAATTCTTGAATTAGGCTGGCTCTCCATGCTTGGCTTATATCCTATCGTCAAGATAGAATCTGCATGCATCATAGCGGACCAAATCAGCAAATCACTTTGCTCTTCCCATTTGAAATCCCCCGTTTCCTGAAGGGATTTAAAAATCAACTCATTGATCTGAGTTTGAGGGATGACTTCTTGACTTTGGGATAACTCCGAACTTGGGGAGACCTGTGGCGATTCTTCCTGAGAACAGGACTGAACGATCAGGGCTAAAAATAAAAGCCCTGAAAAATACTTCATGGTTTTTTTCATTTTAAAAAGGTTTTGGTTTTGACTATCAGGAATTTACGTTTTCCGATAAAAAATTACAAAGCTATTTCTAAAAATAATTAGCGCGGAGAATTTGAGCTGATAGGTATTCCTTCATCTCATCACCTTCCTCCACTTTTATTTCGCCGGGCAATCCCAGAATAAATCGTCCCAATCCAGGAAGCTGAGGCACATTACCTTCGAAAATAAACTGATTACGATTTTCAGTTTTCAGCGATGGTCGTGCATTTGGATATTCTTCGAGCATAAGTTGGTAGGCCTTCTTACTCATCCGAAGCCTGACATGAAAACGCTTTTTTCCAGTATATCCAAAAAAAGATTCCTCCGGAATTTCATGTTTCCTTTTATTTTTCCATGCTTCATTTGACAGTAAAACCTCACCAATCCGCTCGATTTTGAAAACCTTCATCGAAGAACTTTCAGGTTCAAAAGCATGAATGAATTCGTAATTCTTTGAAAATGCTACCGGCTCCACCAAGCGATCACTGACAGAATCACTGTGCAAGGAATAGTAGTCACGTAGCCAAATTTGTCGCTCTTCCTGAATTCCTTTTCCAATTTCGTCGATAATTCGACCCAAGTTTGCACGAAATAGCTCCTCAGTGCTCTCCCGTAGCTCTGATCGAAGCTGAAGCTTTTGCAAAACCGAATCGCGAAGCAGATTCTTCTTGCCCTTGCTTTCAATGATTTCTCTTAGCCATTGGCTTTCTTCAGCTGAGAAAGTGGAAAAATTCATCGTATCCATGCTACCGGGATACTCCGCTAATTTGTACTTGCTAAATTCCTTTTCCACCTTAAAACCCAAGGATTCTAGGAGTTTAAAATATCGGTAGATTGTCCGGACATCAGTTTCTAACAGTTCTGCCAATCGATGTACCGGCTTCCCAATATTCCCTCTAAGAAGATTGATCAATTTGAAAACACGGAGAATTTTTTGCTGCTCTACTTTTCCTGATGCTGCCATATTCGATTCTTTTTGAATTAAAAAAGGACCCTAAACTATCACTTTGAAAGTAAACTTTAACTTTTTTGTCAGTAATTGTCATGAATAAATTATATAGGCTTTCTTACCAATAGAAAATTGAAGGGCTAAAAATCTGCGAAAATGATCGATTTATGCAGGCATCCCTCATCGGACACTTGCCCGCCGAGGAGGGCCTGACACCTGTCCGCTGAGGCGGATCCTTCTGGATTAGCAAGGAAAATGAAGCTGCTGCCATAATTCCGTATATCCAAAATAAAATATTTCCACTTTCCTAAAGGAGAATTGAAATCGCCTAATTTTGAAAGTATGCAAATGAATGAAAGCGAAGTATTTGCTAAGAATTGGTCCTCTATTGTTTTATGGGGAGGATTGATCTTTCTTTTTGGCTACTGGCTTTTTGGTTTTGACGGGATTACTTTCAGCGATGATGGGTATTACCTACTCGCGGGGAGAGATTTTTGGGAGGGAAAAATGGGCACAAACGATTATCACTTTTCTAGTCGCTGGGGCGCTTACATACCCGCAGGTTTAATTGTGCATTGGTTTGGGATGAATCCCCATTGGGCATCGGCAATATCATTCATAGCTTACCTGATTACATTTCTTTTGCTATTTCGCCTGCAATCAGAAAAAGAAGGAAAGTTGATATTTAGCATCTGGATGCTTACTCAGGTTTATTTGCTTCACTTTTTGACCAAGGTATATCCGGATGCTTTGTTGGTACTCTGCGTTGCTTTTGTCGTATTCGCTTCAACTTTTCGCTTTCAAAAGCCCTTTTTAGCAGCTTTAGGAATCATCATTGGATTTTTTGTGGGAATGGTAACCAAAGAAACCATGATCTTATTGGGAACTTTTCCAATTCTGATTCTATATTTTGACTGGAGGTCAAAAAAAATGAATTTCTCCTTTCTAGGCTATTTGATTGCTTTGGGCACAGCCGTTATACTCCTTTATTTATCTTATTTCTGGTGGAAGTTTGGAGATCCATTCTACCGGGTTACTTCTATCAATGCAGGGCATTACGTTTCTGAATTTACCTACGGAGACAAAGGTTGGAAAAGTATATTGAGACGAGTGAGCTATTTGCCTATTACTACTTTTGTAGAACGTATTTATTGGCCTTGGATAGTCTTTGCTATTCCTGGAATTTGGAACGCTTTGAAGACAAAAAAACCAATAGACCTTGAGTTTTCTTTGGCTTTCCTGTCGCTTTTAATCGGTTTTTGGTTTATGAGTTCTACGCTCGAACTCTACAATCCCATTTACCTGAACCCTCGTCACCTGATCGTGATCGTTCCGATATTGGCATTTTTAATTGGCAGTGGTTGGAAAGCTTGGAAGACTAATCCTAAAATGAAATGGACAATAATGTCCTTAATGATTCTAGGTGTCGCCATCAGTGTATTTCAAAATGATTGGAAAACCGCGGCTTTTCAAGGGGTCCTTACCGTCCTACTTTTTCTTCGAAAATCCAACTGGCAACTTGCCGCATTTAGCTTAGTGCTCATAAGTCCAGCTATTTCAGCCATTCAGTATCAAAAAGAATTAAAAGATTATCCAAATTTAATTAATGAGTTAAATAGAGAGATATTATCTACTGAAAATCAATCACCTATACTAGTAAACAACTTCATTTATTTCAGTCGAGAAGTCCTCATCCCAGACCAAGGTTTAACTGAAAATAAACTGATTCCTGTAGAAAGTGCTGATTCTTTGATACAAACCGCTCCGGAAGAAATTCGGGTTTTTATCTACCATTATTACCAGCATGCTTATCCTCAGGAGGAAGAAGATATTGTACCATTGGAAAGCCTTCTTGAACCTTCCTACCAATTGCAGGAAGGTCGAGTGAATGGTCAGGTTGAAGTCAATGTTTATAGAAAGAGGAATTAATTTTTTAATACTTTTTAAAGGTCTTTAAAATGAATTGCCTCCCTTATTAAATTGTAAGACAAGTCAGGTAATTCAACTCTTTATCTCTTCTTCTGACCAATCGCAAATACCCGATTCACATTGAACCCTAGTCTAAATTCCTCACCGGGTACTCCATTGCCTCCGGCTAGCAGGTAGGGTTCGTTTAATGCCTGAGAGGTCACAAAATACATCTGAAACACATGACCACCAGCCTCCACGTCCCAACCTATTCCAAAATTGCTTCGAAGGTCTGTATTCAAATTTGGGATGTATTGCAAAGTCAGCGAAGAGCGCTCTCCGACTTTAAACTTCCCGCTAAGACCGATAGCTAGATAGAAATTTTCCGTCCCCTCGATTTGATAAACAGGCCTAGGGTCTACAAAATAAGCCATCATGGGACTCATTTGCAGGCTGATTCTATCAGTAAACTTTCTAGCAATCATCACCTGAGCGAAGTAATTGCTTCGTTCTGAGAAGTTGGGAGCATTCTCTGGAAGAAAATCATAATTGCTGGTATTCACTCCCATACCACCTGCAAGACTAACACTTACCGGCATAGACTCATTTAAGCGCTGCTCAAGCAAATGATATCGACCAAATACCTGATAAACCTTATCTCGACTACTTCTCGAAACTCCAGCCGAAAACTTCTCAGAAAGCGCAAACTCAAAACTAAACTGAATATTTGCACCATTATCCAAGCCAAACAGATTCTCGACACCACCATTCAGCGTACCAAAAGTATGCATGATGGCGAAGTGCATGGTCTTTTTGTCCAAGGGCTCTACAGTAAGCAAATTGATATGCCTGGGGGCATGAAAAATCAAATCTACCGCTTGATTTTCATTGACCAGTTTCCGCTCTAATTGTCCCTTTGCGGTGAAAGAAATCAAGCTTCCAATCAATATTAAAGTAAATAGCTTTTGCATCAGTTCTGAAGTTTAAGATCTGCCTCAATATGAACCAACTGCTTTTCAGCCAATTCATAAAAGACCAATTTTGGAATTTCTATATCAAAGTCTCCTAGAAGCACTTCAAAGTCTGCCTGTAATTTCACAAGGCCTTTCTCCTCTTTTTTCAGCATTCCTGGAATTCGAATTTGTTTCTCTTTTCCATGAATTTTGAAAATACCTTCCACCTCTACGGCTACCCAATCGCCAGAATCTAGGTCAGGTACAGTTAGCATTTTTCCAGTAAACTCTGCAAAGGGGTATTTATCTGTCTCAAGATAATTTTCCCGCATGTGACGATCCCGTAGTCCTATTCCGGTATCGAGGGTATTCAGATCAAGGTAAAAATCCACCAAGTTTTTATCCAGGTCGATCAATCCATGAAGTTTCTGAGATACACCTTCGAACTCATTCAAAGGAGCTTTGGAAGTGAAAACAGCTTTTCCGTCCTCTGTGATAAATTTTTGACTGTAGGTCAAAAAACTGAAGACGGAAAAGATTACGAATAAAACAAGCCTTCTCATCACTTGGTGATGGTCAAAATATCATTGCTGATACTGGTGTCAAATCGCTCAAGGGGTCGATTGGCAGGTCCTTGAAGAACATTTCCCTCCGTGTCAAACTGTGACCCATGGCAAGAGCAAGTGAATCGATTGCCTGAGTAACTCCAGTTTCTGTCACAGGCAGAATGGGTACAAACGGAAGTCAAAGCACTATAGCTTCCTCCTACATTTACCACAAGAGTTTGAGCTTCGATGATAAGCAACCAGCCTCCACTATTGGCAAGCCCTGTTTGCTGATTTAGATCAATGGTAATGGTATTTCCCGCTACGGTAATACCGCTTCCTCCGCCTGTAGGGGGAGCCTGAGGAGCGGCATCTTCCTCATCTGAGCAACTTGTGAAAAAAGAAAGACCAAAAACAGACATAGCGAGAACAGAACCGGATTTTTCCAGAAAAGCCCTGCGGGAATTTGTCAGATTCCCCGATTTTACTTGAATTGTTTTCATGATAGCTAATGTTTCGTTGGATATACGAGAACAAAAGCCTTTGTGGATTTAAAATGTTTGTTGCAGCCTAAAAATGCCTCCTATCGAGGATCTCCTTGAGGACAATGGCGTTCTTTAAAGAATCTTTGTTTTTTACCAGCTTCGAATAAGGATTGGCCTTTTTTTGGCTTCTGTATTTAATGAAGCGTTCATCACTGGAAGAGGAAGGAATTTCAGGTATTCCTTCAGAAGTTTTGACTGATTTTGGGTCAAGTTTTTCGAAAGCTCCCTTGTAATATTGTATTTCGTCGTCCTGCTCTTCAAGAGGTTTGTAGTAAGAAGTAGGAACTTTTTCAGCCTTGATAGGCTCAAAGGATTCTCTTCTTTTTGGTGGGGTTTGAGGTTTGGGCTTTGGTCTGGCTTCCTCCTTGGGTTTACCTTCCTGAATATCCCGGATTTCTTTCAGCAAATCCTCAAAAGTAACCGGCTTGTCTTGATCTTCAGGAGATTGATTATCAGGAATTTCTGGATTTTTCCCCTTCTTTTTACCACTGGTTGCTTGGTAAATAAAGTAGATGATAATCGCAATGATGTAAATAATATTCCCCCAATCCATAGCTCAAGATAGATATTCTAGCCGATAATTTATCAAGGCTCCTTTTGCTAATTCCAATTTATGACCCAAATTAATCGCTAACATGCAAATCAGAACAATTTATCTCAGTTTGCGTGATTAAAGAAGTTTAATTTTAATACTAACACTATGATCATTTCAACTACCAACAGCCTGGAAGGGCACAAAGTCACACAATATTTAGGAATAGTATCCGGCGAGACCATCATCGGTGCCAATGTTTTCAAAGATTTTTTTGCAAGCATTACAGACATTGTAGGAGGTCGCTCGGGTTCCTACGAAAGAGTTTTGAGAGAGGCAAAAGCCACTGCGATGACTGAGATGGAAATGCAAGCAAGAAGTTTTGGTGCCAATGCCATCATAGGAATCGACCTTGACTATGAGACGATCCGTGATGGTATGCTAATGGTAACCGCAAGTGGTACGGCTGTCAAAATTGAGAAGCTTTAATCTCAACTAGATGAAAAAAAAATCCCGCTAAGTCGAGATTTTTTTGTTAGTCTACTATTCTTCGAGGCTGAGAAGGATAAGGCCTAAAACAAATCCTCAGGTTCGGATTTTTAATGCTTCAGTCTTCATACTTCCAGCTTCCAGCCCTTTCCATTAAAAAAATTTGGCTATTGGTAGAATTCCCTCTCTCCTATTTTTTTTGAATGGGCTATTTCAGCTTCTTTTCTAATTCATTCAATATTTGATCCGAATTGGTCTTTTTGTAAAAATAATCATCCAATATCACTACAGGAGCTGACTTACAATGATCAAGACATTTCGTTTGGATCAACTTACAATTTCCTTTCATAGGCGACTTTTTGAATGATTCTTTAAGCTCTTTGCACAGACCTTTTGCACCTGCTTTCTTACAGTCAGAACCCGTACATACAAAAATCAATTCACGTTTGTGCCTCATATAAGTTAAATCACATACCTGAAACAGCCTGCATCATCAGGCCGCATAGATAAGCTCCGTAGGTACCAACAGCATAGCCGAGGACTGCCAAAAGCACTCCAACTGGAGCTAATGAAGCATCAAAAGCACCTGCTACAATGGGTGCTGATGCAGCGCCTCCTACATTGGCTTGAGAGCCCACTGCTACATAAAAGAAAGGAGCTTTGATCAACCATGCTACCAGAAGCATGATCAAAATGTGGAAGAACATCCAAAGAATTCCTATGACGAATAAGATCGGGTTATCTAACACAGCACCCAAATCCATCTGCATTCCAATGGTAGCAACTAGAATATACAAAAAAACTGACCCAAAACGAGAAGCACCAGCTCCTTCGAGATTTCTTGCTCGGGTAAAAGACAAAGCCAAGCCGGCAGTAGTAGCTACAACCACGATCCAGAAGAAAGTCGAATCCAAAGAATAATCCTTAAGCTGTGGATAATTCTCTCCAATAAATGGAGCAAGGTTATCTGCCAGTAAATGGGAAACACCGGTGATTCCAAATGCGACACCGAGAATCACCATACTATCCGAGAGCGTAGGAATCCGCATGATTTTGGACCTAAAATCAGCAATCTTATCCCGTAGTTCATAGATAGCAGAGGTATCCGCTTTGAAGAAATTATCGATTTTTTCGGGCTTGGCTGCCCAATAAAGCAAAAATGCCATCCATAGATTGGCAACCAAGACATCTACTGCAATCATTTGAGCGAAAAGGTCTGCATCAGCACCGAATACCTCCAGCATGGCCGTTTGATTCGCCCCTCCTCCTATCCATGAGCCAGCGATAGTAGCAAGTCCACGCCAAATTTCCATGGGACCTTCTCCTCCCAATACCTCGGGGAAAAATGTCCCGACGGTAAGCAAGGCCAAGGGACCACCCAGCATAATCCCTAGAGTACCTGCCAGAAACATGGTGAGCGCTTTCGGCCCTAGCTTCAGGATACCTTTCAGGTCAATGCTCAATGTAAATAGCACCAGAGATGCAGGAAGTAAATAGCGGCTAGCAACGAAATAAAGATTAGAATCTTCCCCTGAGATGATTCCCAAAGAATTGAAAACCGCTGGAATAAAGTAACAGAGCAATACTGTCGGAACTACCCGATAAAACTTTTGAAGGATTCTATTATTACTGGCTGCTGTGCTAAAAACTAAGGCCAAAATGGCCAGCAAAATGCCAAAAACAATTGCATCATTGGTAATTAGAGGTCCCTGTCCTTCCATACTTTTCTAGTTAGTTTTTACAACAATACCAACAAAAGGGCAAAAGCCCAATAGAAATAGATCAGCCTTCTGCAAGCAAATGTGCCAACTCACTCAATATCATGGCTGTGGCTCCCCAGACGATTTCTCCGTGAAGATCGAAGTATGGAGTATCTAATTCCAATTCCTGATTGATTTTCAAAATCGTCCGTTGCCTTCTTTCTGAATTGAGAATGAAATCGAGTTGTGTAGGTAGGATCATATCGACTTCCCTGATTTCAGGCACAAACTCAGGAACTTCATGAATGGCACCGATTACAGGCGTCACGAGAAAATTGGATGTGGGAATATAAAGATCAGTCAGCTTTCCGAGGATCTGAACCCTCTCTGCGTTCACTGCAACCTCTTCCTGAGCTTCCCTCAAAGCCGTATGGATGATATCTGTATCTCCAGGATCCATCTTCCCGCCCGGAAGGGCAATCTGTCCACTATGAACTCCCTTGTATACTGGCCTTTTGATCAATGGAAAAAGCACTTCGGACCTTGCTGGATAAAATACGAGCAAAACGGCACCTTTTCGATGATGGTGTGGAACCTTTGGGTCAAAGCGACGCAAATCGATGGGTTGAGGGGCCATTTGTATATGTGCCTCCTTCCCCGGTAATGGATGGCGGAGCCGATCCTTCAAAAAAGCAATTAATTCATCATGATTCATGTCTTCTGCAAGATAACAGACTTCCAATAAGACAATCCCAAAATGGATGCTTTTGAACACAAAAAAGGCCGGGCTAATACCCGACCTTTTCCTGCTCTCAAACCTATTAAACCTATTGTAGATATTCGATTATGAATACTGTCGAAAAGTAGAAAATGTTTTCTATTACTCCAAACAATCGATTGCGAAAGATTTTCAAAATTTTATTTTCCAAATGATTTTTGACCTAAATCATTTAAAATCAAGCCTAAAGCCAGAAATATTTTTTAAAAAAAATTTAAATAATATGACTATTCGTGATGTTGCACGTATGGGTAGACAGCCGCAATAATGAGTCT